>CAYHUT010000144.1:0-2594 GCA_964359835.1 Candidatus Woesearchaeota archaeon | reverse complement strand
ACCAATAGAACCATCGTTTAGCCATATAAAGTATCCAATGGGTGTATTTGAAGAATTAGTTAATAGAATGACTGGTCGAGAATTTATATTTGGTTACACAGAGGATACTGAGCACGCCAGATTCAAAGGAAAATCTGTTGATTTAACTAAACCTGCAGATCTATACCTCTTAAGGAGTTTGGGTGTTTTTTCAAGAGAAATATTAAGATATTTTCCAATATGCGAAACCCTTGATGCATTAAAAAATGTAAAAAAACGTCTCGCAAAAGAAAGTAATCATTTTGGTAAAACTGAAAAACAAGGATATCAGATGCTTGAAAAGTATCTTAATCACGAAGCATTATTGCCTATTTTATTAGTTGAAAATCACGACTTCCCAAAAAGATATTTTGTGTCAAAAAGAATAGGAGATTTAAGTAAACGTGCGTACATTGATCATGCATACAGAGATGATTCTCCAGTTAAAGCAGAAAAAGTACAACTTGTTTTAGGTGGTGGGAAATGGACTACAGCGAGATATAATGGAGAGGAATACTGCTTAGATATGGTAGTAAAAAATGGTAAGGTGGTTATATAAATATTGGAGTAAAAGAAAATGACAGAAGAAAAAAATCAACAAGAAGGATTAAACCTAAAAGCTTTAATAGAAACCTTAAAAGATATAGAAGGAGAACTCTCTAAAGAGGCATGGAGAATTAATGGTAAATCTTCTCATATTAAAATGTTACTTAATAGTTTAGAATTGAGGAATATTCAGGTTTCTAATTCTTTTGAAGAGGTCGTTGAAGAAGGATACCAAACACATCTAGCCTATGGCAGTACGGACACTTATATAAGAAGATACCATGTTACTACTTTAACTTATAATCCTCAGAATAGGGACATGCTTAGTTTTGAATGTGGTGCAAGGGAAGATAGTCATAACCACTTTGATGAAGAAAATTGTTATAATGGAAAAGTAAGGGATACATATAGTTTTTCTATCCCATTTACAGGATATAGAGAAATAGCAGGAATCGTCAAAACTAAATGGCTAGAAACTTTACTTGAAAAAGCCATAAAAGAAAAGGAAGGAAATGAAAATGACAAATCAAAAGTATAAACAAAAGATAGATGCTTTGAAAAAGAAAATAAGGGATATAGAAAAAAACCAAAGGAATGAGACCAGAGCAAATAGAGCAAAAAAATTAAGCCGTGCTTTAAAACAGTTGCAGACAATAGGATTAGAGGTTACAGCATTAGGAAATGGATTTACTTATGAGATTCCCCGTCCAGGATGTAGGAATCATACTCAAAGATATTCTCTTAGTAAAGTAACTTACGAACCCTCTAAGGATATTTTTTATATTTGCGGAGGGGAAAAATCAAAAGAATATAACTCGAGAGGGGATTATCATTATTATATTAATAGGTTTGATTCAGGATATAAAAACTCAATTAAGGCAAATTCTCCAAGAGTTAATGAAATTAGCCTTGGATGTTTGGAATCTCTTGTAACTAAAGCAGAAAATGCAAAAAAAGACTTATCTATTTTAGAGAAGGGAGGCAGATTAAGAAGAATTTATCCAGCAGTAGCTATTGAAACAATAAAACAAAGAGGGGATAAAGGGCTTAAAACTGGCTTTCGTGAGTCTTCTCTTAAATATTCTAATGTGGGTAATATGGTTATGAATCTTCTTGAATATCGTGAATTTGGGGCAGTGAATGTTCTCGATGACACAGATTTAACCTGTCAACACATTAATTATAGAAGGATAATCTTCTTTCCAAAATTAGATGTTTATTTAGATATAAAAGATTTAGACATAAAAGAAGGACTTGGAACTATGTATCTGTATGGTAGAAAAGATTCAGCTAAAAAGGTTATCAGAAAAATTAAAGAAAATGATGAAATTCATGCTCCGGGAGGCTTTTAAAAGTGGGAAGCGAATGTCCTCTCTAATCAATCTGGAACGTGAATTTTTTCGTATAGCCAAAGATCTAGAATCTAAGAGGGAAGTTAAGAAACAATTCCTAAACCAAATAAACAACTTATCTGAAGAATGGATTAATAACAAGTTTAGGTTCAGAATTAACGGTTTAAAGAGGTAGAACATTCAGTTGATAGTGCTGTTGGATAAACCATCATTTTTTTAACCTGCATTTTAAGGGCATAAATCAAGAGCTTGGAATAATGGAGGATTTTCTCACTTAATAATTTTTTATTATGCTCTTTTATTTGTTTACTTCCAATTTTAATTTCCTGTTGTATTAGAAGTTGCAGCTAGGTAAGTAGGCTCGAATATAGGGGCAGCTTTAAGGGGAACAAACAGCTGATTTTGAGGCTTTTAAGGCTCATAAGCTTGAAAGGAAGGGGAACACCTAAAGGAACAAAATCAAGCTTTTTATTTATTAACTCTTCTGTTTCTGTTCCCTTTCAAATCATAAGTAAATAAGTGGCGGGTGAAATGGGCCCTAATATAGCCGCAACTTTCAGAGGAACAAATTGCTTATTCTAGTCCATTAAGTCTTATAAGCCCAGATACAGAGGAACAATCAAGGGAACAAAATCAAGCTTTTCATTTATTAGTCTTTCTGTTTTTTTTCCTCTGGAA
>CAYHUT010000143.1:0-2597 GCA_964359835.1 Candidatus Woesearchaeota archaeon | reverse complement strand
CGAAATAATACGACGAACAGGAGCTTTCTTTTCTTTTCCAAATTCATAAACCAATGAAATTTCGTGAGCTCCTTTTGTGTTATTAATACCTAATGAAGAAATAGTTAAATCGTAACTGTATCCAATCCTTAAATTACTTTTAGGAATTACACATCCAATTAGGAAAGCAATACTTTCATTATTAATAAACGCAGAAGAATAATTTTTAAACGGAATTCCACGATACCAAACTCCAACTGTTAAAGGTTCCAGATAATAATACAAACCCAGATCAAATTGATCGTATTTTTTCATGTGCTTATAATTAAATGCAACCGCAATATATTTTTTAGGTTCCGGCACAGGTTTTGCTTGCGCTTTTGTGACAGGTTTCGATTCTACTTCTTCTTCCTTAGATTTAAAGGTAAAACGATAGCCGCCATGAATACCAATATTCATAGGAAGTGCATCAGAACCGTTTAATAAACTTACATTCGGTTGGTTTAAATGCTTAGCCGCTACACCAAACCACATTTTCTTCGAATTATATAATAGCCCTGCATTAATATCCAGATAGTTTTTTTGACTATAGTTATTTCCTTCCGATGAAATACCTGAACCGGTAACTAGCATATCATTAAATACTAATTTACTAAAGCCAACACTTTTAATATTATATGAAGCGCTAAGCCCGGCTCTTATTTCACTTTTATCATTTATATTGAAACGGTAAGCGTAACTTAGTCCGGCTTGGCTATGTTTTAGACCAGCGATACCAGCCACATCCTGCATAACAAAAAAACCAATCCCACTATTTATACTGGCCAATTTACCATCATAAGCAACTAATGAAGTCTGGAAATTTTTCTTAACTCCGGGCCATTGATTACGATAATTAGCAGCAAAACGATGCTGTTTTGTTAAACCTGTGTATGCAGGATTCAAATACTGTGGAGATGAATAAAATTGTGTGAACTGAGGGTCTTGACCCACAGCATTCAACACAACGCTAAGCAAAATAATTATGTAAGACGCCTTTTTCAAATTATTTTTTTGTCATTTTAATTACTAATTCAGTCTCTGTTTTTTCAAAAGCCATTGGCTCAATTTCCATTGCAATGGTTGCACATAATACATCTTCCACAATTACCTTATAAGATTTTAAGGGGTTCAATACCAAAACGAATTTGCCGGTTTTCGAATTCGAGTTGTATATACCGGCTACTTGCTTAGTTTCGCTATCAATCAAGGTTATTTTTGCCTTCCCATTAACATCATTTTTGTAAATTATTCCATGCTTTACTAATAAATCATTATCACCAAAACGGGTATCAATTAAATAAATATCCGAAGAACCTTTACTGTCC
Source organism: Candidatus Woesearchaeota archaeon (assembly GCA_964359835.1). Lineage (GTDB taxonomy): Archaea > Nanobdellota > Nanobdellia > SCGC-AAA011-G17 > GW2011-AR18 > CAYHUT01. Next base: position 1,251 of record CAYHUT010000143.1, on the reverse strand, counting down.
TCTTTAACCGACGAATAGTAACCATGTTTCCCGTCTCCACTTAAAACAAAAAACCGATCGTTGTTTACAGTGTTAATCGGATACCCTAAACTTTCAGCTTTGGAAAATTTATTGATTTCAGGATTTAATAAGGTTTTAAAAATATCGTATTCTCCTATGGTATTATGCCCTTTAGAACTAAAAAATAATGTTACACCGTCGTAATGCATATAAGAATCGTCCTCATCATACTTTGTGTTTACTTCCGGTCCAAGATTATAAGGTAAACCCCATTTATTATTTGGTAATTTTTTTATTCGGTAAATATCTTTTCCGCCATAACCTCCGGGGCGGTTACTGCTAAAATATATTTCGCTTGTATCGTTACCAAACCAGGCGCTTGTTTCAATAAATTGTGAATTTATTTCAGTTCCAAATTTTTGTAATGAACCCCAAATACCTTCAGAACTTAATTTTGTAACATATAAATCCCCGGCAAGAAAGTCGGGTGAAGCGCGATAAACAATCATTCTATCACCCTCAGGATTTAAAGCAACACAGGCGTCATGCTTATCAGTATTAATTGGCGCACCAACGTTTTGTGGGCTCGACCAAGTTCCGTTTTCGTTATAACTTACATATACGTCTTCATTGTAATTTCCATATATATTCTTCATATTATTTGAACTTCCCGCACGTTGAGAAGTAAAATACATAACGCTTTCGTCGGATTTAATAACGGGCACATAATCCGGAAATACCGAATTAATATCGGAACCCATATTATTAATTACAGAACGGTGCGGGCGAGAAATTTCATTTTTTGCATTATTGCAAATCTCAATCATTCTACTTACCTCTTCGTTGCTTACTGTTCTCTTTTTCTCGCTTATGCTTTTGTATTTATTTAAATATTCGATTGCGGTATCAAATTTTTTAAGTCTATGATTTACTATTCCAAGGTAATATTTGGATTCAGGTAACTTCGAATTTTTAATATGGCCCATATACTCTATCAGGGAATCAAGCTGGTAATTCATTCTTAACCTACAAATTAGTGCATTTAAATTTGCAGTTTCATTTTTCCTGTCTGCTTTTAAAATAATTGCATACTCTTTAAGGGCATTATAATAATCCTGGCTTTCAAAATACAATGCAGCATCCGTTAACTGCTTGTTAATTTGATTTTGGGAAATGCTTTGACTATATGAACTTACATTTAACAACAATACAATATTTAAGCTAATAAAAAATTTCATAACTTATTTCAAC
>CAYHUT010000142.1:0-2626 GCA_964359835.1 Candidatus Woesearchaeota archaeon | reverse complement strand
ATATAAAACTAAATCTGAATTTTTTGAGAGGTCTTCGGGATTAAATGTGAAATTGAAATTTGCACCGCCTTTTATTGCCTGGTCTATTTTTGTTTCAGAGATTTCAGTTGTAATACATTTTTCTTCACCACCAAATACACCCAAAAATGCGCCGACTTTTGTGCAATGCTCTACAACTTGTTTTGGGGTTGTTATTGGCCATGTGCTTGTTCCCATCACATAAGAAGAGATTGAATATTCTCCGGGAATAAGATCAATTTGATTAATATTATCTTCTGCAGGATAAGAATATGCAATGGAGTAAGGAGTTTGTCTTGCCATATTATTAAATTGAAAAATTATTTGCTCGGAATCATATGGGGCTCTAATTTCTCCTGTTCCCTTGTCAATTATAAAAACCTTTACATTTTTTTTGTATTTTGGAATTAATATTATTGGAATTATTTTATCTATATTTTGATTTGTTGAAACTTCAGTTATTTTTCCGTTATAATATCCTTCTTTTCTTGCTTCTAAAATACCATTGTAACAAGCAGGCAAAGTGGCTCGGTAACGATTATCGGATAATTTTGCAACATTTATCTTGCATGTTGAGGGTGAGCATTTGAAATATATCTCAGCGTCATTTACTGGAACAATATTTCCAGTTGCGCCAATTGAATAAGTTTCTATTGTAACTTCATTTACCGGATATTTGCATAACTGCGAACTTGTATCTGGCAATTCATCAATAATTGCTCTATTTTTTCTTGGATAGTTTCTATCTACAATTATTTGTGTTGCGAATTGGAATGTCAGTCCATCTGGTGAGGTTAATGTTACTAAGATTGGATATTTTATTGTATAAACAAAATGGTGAGTTGTTAAGCAGAAGAATGAGGATAATGCGCCCATTAATTGCGAACCTGTTTGCTGGGCAATTGAATCCTCTTTTAATAAATCTCCTTCGGAAGGTACAATTTCAATATTTGTTGGCCATTTTGGAGAGTATAACATATTTACAGTAATATCATTATGAGGGGATTCTAATGCATCAAAAACAAGATATTCATATTTATCATCTTGCAATTCGTAATTTGTTCCTTTTATTCTGAAAGCTGCAACATTTTGCGAGATTGTATCTTTTAATTTTTGCGAGACTTCTCTTTTTGACCAGATTCTTTCATTGCAGTTCATTGTTGTTCCTGAAAATGGAATTTCGGGATCATAAGCAACTAGAAGGTCTATTGTTTTATTTTCTAGGAAGAATGCTTGATTTTCTGAGTTTAATATTTCAACAGCCATGTTATGCAATTCACCGAGTCTTGATTCTATTTGAGCAAGATGGTCTTCTAATGAGAATGTCAAAGATTGTTTTGTTAGCTGAATTGGAAGTGTTACTTTTACATCCACTAATTTATCACGAATTGTTACTGTGGATTTTGCGTAATCAGAAATTACAAAACTAAAACCCTGTTCTTCAAATATTGTTAAATTGTTTAAACATTGCTGGTAATTTTGATTAATGTATGTTTCTAACGATGTTTCCATATCTGTTATTGTGGGCACAGTTGTTATAAAAATTCCATTTGGTTGTTCTCTGAACCAAACTGCTGTTCTTAAGTCAGAATTTGGAAATATTTCTAAGGAAGAGGATAGTGGATTAAATGATGAAGTTGGTGTTGGGTCTCGCGACAAATCAATGTAACCACCTTTTATGGCTAAAAAAGCTATTCCATCCTCAGTGACTTTAGCTGTGCAAGAATCTAAATATTCATTGAGAGGTTGAACTTCAAGTGGCACATTTTTGTGTTTATCTATCTCTTGTTCAAACTTATCTTTTAGAACATAAGTTCTTGTTGCCCAAATAATTGCAACTAGAATGATTATAACTAAAGCTAGAATTATAAAAAGTGTAACCTGCCCCCTCTTTTTCATGGATAAAAAGCTGTGTTTTTGGTATATAAAGCTTATTATAAGAAATGGGCCGAGCAGGATTCGAACCTGCGATAACCTCTATATTGAAAATATCAGCATTTTTAAAAAATGCTTCACATTTTCGTCAAAGAGGTATCATAGCCGCTAGATCATCGGCCCTAAAAGCCACCGAGGAGAGTTGAACTCCCGGCCTGCTGATTACAAGTCAGCTGCTCTACCATTGCTCTTATTTAAATAAAGATATTTAAATAATCTGAGCTACGGTGGCGTTAGTTTGAAGGACAATACTATTGTTTATAAAACTTTTTAAAAGGAGAAGGGTATGTAAAAATGCAGTATTATAATCATTTTAAAGTGGTTACAATTAGAAAGGTTTATATATTTTTTAAACTAACATAATGGATGGCCAAAGTGAATAGATTAAATGGTGTGATTTTACAGGTGTTTTTATTATTGTTATTCTTTGTTGCTGGTTTTTTAGCAAGCACAATTACAGGTTTTAGTTTTTATTCTGATAATAATGTTAAAAATGTTTTACAGAAACAAAAACCAATTTCATCTGAATTAATTGAAAAATCTATGCCCGGGGATTGGGTTAGAAAAGACAAGATAAAAGTTTATGATGATAAGGTTGTTTTGGATATTAAAAAGGCTGAATGGTCTGAATTTACAGATACCCATTCTATGGAACCTTTTTTTGGAAACTCTG
>CAYHUT010000141.1:0-2664 GCA_964359835.1 Candidatus Woesearchaeota archaeon | reverse complement strand
GCCACAAGACCAATAGGTGTATCAAGTACTATCAATCCTCTTGTTTGTGCAAACTGATATCCAGCCACATCAAAAGAGTCGTAAACTCTTTTAAGCTTTAATCTATGTGTTTCCGGATTTTCCTCTACTACCTTTGCTTCAACTTCTTGATAAACCTGCCCTTGAATAACACGGGCTTCTAAAACCTTTCCGCCAACCGGAGCGTGCTGACGATGGTAATCTGTTGGGCCAAGATAAGAATGCATAAAAATTCCATTTTCAAATCGGTCTTTATAAGGACTTCCTTCAAGCAACTCGCTTATTTTCCAATTCAGGTTTTTAACTGTTACGTTCGAATCTTTTCTTATTTCCCATTGCCCTCCAAAAGTAGAATCGGCCGGCATTACAATTACAGTTTGATCTGCAATTGCAGCAATAGGGCGATATCCTGGTTTAAAATGTCTGGCAAAAATTTGGTTAAACGTTTTCCAGCCACCATGAGGTCGTGAATATTCTTTCATGTTATAATAAGGCGAATCATAAAATGATTGCTCAGACTCTTTAGTTAGCGATTCCGGCATATCATGAAATGCCCCAAGCGCATTCGCATAATCAACCAACCATTGGGAAAATGATGTGAGCGGAAGTGCTTTGTCGTACGGTATGACTTTGTTCTGTAAAGAAAAAATAGGCTCTTGATCGGCAATAAAGTAAAAAGCACTCAAATGATCATTTACATTTTCTCCGGAAGAGGTTTCAGTAGGAACCCAATACAAAAATTCATTAATCCACTCTAAGTATTGCTTAAGTGTTTTAACATTCTCAATAAGAGGAACATTTTTACTATGGGCTGTTTTAATTGCCTTCTCAAAATTAGCTGTCCAATTATTTGTTTCAATCAATTTAACTAAATCTTCAACAACTGAATGATAATTTCTTTTTACTAACATGTTTTTATGTTTTTTGCCCTCAAAGTTTAGTATTAACACAAAAGTATGTGTTATATAACCTTATAATAAAATTACACAATTCACACTTTCTGTTTGGAAGAAATCATTAAAGAGTGTGAATAATGTAACTTATTCCGGAATTTATATAATACAAATAAATTTTAAATCCTTTATCTTTGAATGTTGCGAAAATTCCTTTTCAACATAATATGAAAAGCCGAAGGAGATTAATACCGGGCAGAAATACATTTAATTATGGAATTGTGCTAAGTCTGTTCTTGATTTTAGTATGTAATACGATTCATGCCCAAAAAAAAGGTCCAACTCCAAAACCTCATAAGCAAAAACGGGATTCAACCCGACTCTACAAAAAAATAAAAAAGTTTGCCTATAAGCATAAGTTCACTACCTGGGCTTACCATTCGGTTTTTGTTGAGCCTAAACCCGAAGAGTACCCAACGAAACCCGCTACACGCAAACAAGGTAAAATTGTAAACCCTTATTTAAAATTCCAAGGTTATACAATAAAAAACATCAATATTACGGTATACGACCCCTTTGGCCATTCAGTTAACGATACTATTTTACACGAAATAAATCCTGCAGAAAAATTAGTTAATAACGTGCATACTACCACAAGGCATTGGGTTATTATAAACAAACTTCTATTTAAACCTAACGATACCATAAATGCCCTCGTCATAAGCGAAACCGAAAGGCTGTTGCGACAAGCCGTTTTTGTTAGTGATGCACGTATTTTTTTAACCGGAATTAAAAATTCGGATAGTGTTGATGTTAATGTTATAGTGCAGGATAAATGGGCTGTTACTGCACCCGTATTAATAACGGATGTATCCGGAAATATAAAATTCAGGAACCAAAATCTTTTTGGTATTGGTCAGCAATTTGAACAATATGTAGGATTTAAAAGGCCTGATATTATGGATTACAATGGCTATTATAATATTGCAAATCTTGATAATACATATATATCTGCCAATCTTTCTTATCGAACCAATAAGGATGGTACAAATTTAGTTTTAGCATTTGACAGGCCATTTTATTCACCACTTTCAACTTGGGCCGGAGGTATTTCTTTATTGCACGCTCAATATTTTTATAATTATACCGATACATTAGATGGTGCATTAAAGGTTGCAAACCTTAATAATTACGGTTATGATGTATGGCTCGGAAAAAGCATAAAACTAAACAACACAAAAAGTTTTTATAGTCAGAGTAACAACCTTATTATTGGTGGCAGATATTATAATACCAGTTATTTTAAAAGACCGGTTATTGCAAATGATATATTGCAATATAATTCTAACACCTCAGCGTTTATAGGCAATGTTGGTTTTGCAGTACAACAATATTACAAGGATAAATTTATTTATAGGTTTGGTGCAAATGAAGACGTGCCCTAGGGATTAATTTTGCAATTTTTATACGGTGCCGACAAAAAAGAATTAAAACACATACGATATTTTGTTGGTGCGGAGATAGCCAGAGCCAAGCACTTTAACTTTGGTTATTTAACTTCTACCTTCTCTCACGGTATTTTTTTCAATAACTATATTTCAAACAATATAACAACAAATTATAAATTATATTATTTCAGCAACCTATTCCGTTTAGGGAAATGGTATTTACGTGAGTTTGTAAATTACAATCTTACTTACGGTGAGAATAAACCACCCGAAGAAAGAATAACATTAACCGGAGACGAATTATA
>CAYHUT010000140.1:0-2696 GCA_964359835.1 Candidatus Woesearchaeota archaeon | reverse complement strand
CAAAAGCGCCAACTTGACCGACGCCAAAGTATTTTCCGATAATATACCCGGGAATAACAAAAAAAGAAACACCCGGATTGAATAGGGAAACATATTGACCGTTTATGTACCCGACATCAGGCGTTGTGAATCTGGCCAGCGGCAAAGAAAATTGAAATGATTTGTCTTCAATGAGAGAATAAGTCAAGGCAAATCTCCCTCTTTCCGGTGATAGTTCAAACGGACCATCTTCCTTCCACTGCGAACTATTAAGCGTTTCCACTGTCGGATTACCGGAAATCCCGCGCAATGACATCGCCAAAATAAAGGCGCAAAATATAAAAAATAATATCGTGATATATGATCGTTTTTTCATCATGTTATTTTAATTTTTTGGATGACATATATGGCTCGTAAAAAGTAGTAGTTTTATTAGTGACTATTTTTGTTCGAAAACCAAGCATAGTTCTCGTAAATAACAATTCCAAAAAATACATAGAAATCCAGAAAGGGTCTTTCCCGAATTCTTTAATAGCGTGCCGTAATATCAAAACTTTTTGTATTTTATATTCATTACTGATTAAATCCGGAATAAAATATTTCTCCAAAGTTTTTACCCCATCTAAAAATTTTCTACTTCTCCTGATTCTATCTTTAATATTATCAACATTTTTCATATAAATCTTCGCTTTGAACTGTATTGAAAAAGTTAAACCTAGCTCCTTGAGTCGTAAATAAGTATAAGCATCTTCCGGAGCGTCTTCCGGCCATATAATTTTGGACGCGAAATCACGCGATAAGACCTTGGCGCACTGCCCAACGCCAACATAAACATTATCCCCATTTTTCCATTTTATAAAAAATTTTCTTTTAAAAATATTCCCGTGAAAGATTATCTTTTCTAAAAAAGTCTTTGGCAAAACATATTTTAGATTCCCTATTGCCATTCCTAAATTTTGTTCTGCCCTATCAATAAACGGCTCTAACAGGTTAATTAGAAATTCATCATCAAGCGGTAGGGTATCAGCTTCAATAACTACCAATAAATCGCCTTGATACATCTTAAGTATTTGATTTTGTCTCACCTGCTGACCCAATCTTTTATCACCTTCAACTAATTTAATCAAATAATTATTCAACGATTTTACAATATCCGCGGTTTTATCATCGCTTCCATCAGAAATCACAATAATTTCTAAAAGTTCGAAATTTTCCTGCTTCTGGGCTAAAAGCATCGGCAGTAAATTATCTATGTTCTCCTCTTCATTATACGCCGGTATGCCGATTGTGACAGTTGGCTTCTTACTCATAATTAAAAAATTTATTCCATATTTTAAAAGGTTTCGCCAATTTTCTAAAGAAAAAAGAAATCGGGCTGAATACTGCTGGAATTTCCGACAGCTTATGATTTTTAACAATAGTCGTTCTTGGAATCAGCCATCTGTTTGTATTACTATTCACACCTCCGGCCTCTATGGTAAAAGCCGCTTTGAATCCGGCTCGCTTAACGGCTTCAATGATTTTTTTATTGTAAAAACCTCGTGGATAAGCGTAATATTCCGCTATAAAACCAACCCTCTCTTCCAATATTTTTTTAGATTCCACGATTTGATATTCGATTTCCGTTTCGTTTAGATTTTTAAAATCGGCATGAGTGGCGCTATGGGCGCCAATGACGACACCCTGAGAGTGAAGATATTTTATTTCTTCATGAGTCAAGAGATCCAGTCTGTTTCCAATACCACTAACATTCACCTTTTCCGGTTCCGACATTACAAACACTGTCGCCGGAATAGTGTATCTTTTGAGTATAGGCAAAACTTTCATCAGATCTTTATACCCATCGTCAAATGTTATCGCTACGCAAGGACCTATTATTTCTCTGCCATTCAAAACGCTAATTATCTCATCTAATGATATAAATTTAGCGTATTGGCTGATTTTCTCCATCTGGCTAGCAAATTCCTTCTGATTAACGGCATGGGGATACTTTTCGTCAGATATGCTGTGATAACACAAAACGCTAACTATCTTTTTATCTAGACCCAGCAAGTTGTATACTATATATAATTTACCGATGATCACCCTCTTGATTTTGAGCAAAAATGGATCTTTCTTCACTCTTATATTTTTAGTTGAATGCATAGTTTTCCATAATCCCTTTTGGTGCAACGGATCATTTCCCGGCCTTACGAAAAATATGACAAATTTTATAAAAATTAATGAAATCAGAGATATAGCGGTTTTAACAGGTTTCTTAAGAAATCTTTTCCGGAGTATTTTTGATTTGTAACCAATGGGTATATATCTGCTTTGCTCCACCAAAGGGCCAAAATATGATTTGAGGATGTCGGCTTCATTTATCGCCCGCCATTTATGTTCATAAAAATCCTTCAGACTATTCGGAGAACGATAGTATGCGATAATATTATCGTCAAATTTAAATTTTTTACCATTTTTTTTAGCTTCTAAGTAAAGATATTGCTGATCGGAAACAGTCCCAACGGCATATTTTAAAGATTGCGCGAAGTCTTTTTTCATCGCAAAGATGCATCCTTGCGAATTATATATATTATCACAATCATTGAACCCCTTTTTAATCTCGTGCCATAAATCTTCATTCGCATTTGATATTAATTCAATAAGTTTTTTACCTTTTATCGGGCGCCCGCTTCCTCCAACAACATCTGCGTCGCTCAACACCAAAGAATTAACGA
>CAYHUT010000139.1:0-2698 GCA_964359835.1 Candidatus Woesearchaeota archaeon | reverse complement strand
CTTTAGATGTCCGTCCAGACCCAAACGCAGGACGTCAGCTTCGTTCACGGTTTCACCGAATATAATCGAAAGATGCTGGGCAGCATCCCCTACAGTCAGCCATTGTTTCAGTTTGGATAACTTTCTCATATCGCGCCCCTTCCACGCTTAGTAGCCACGAGTTTACCCCGGTCGGAGCTGTATCTGCAGACAGTGAGTCGCGTCCAATTGATGAGCCTTTACAGATTAGGTTGTCAATTCCTTAGCATCGACTTCTCGTACCACTTCTAACACTTGTGGGTAGCCCATATCGTCATTCACTTGCACCTCGTAGTAGTGGCCATCACGCATCTGCTCATTTGAAAATATCCAATCGACGTTGTGATAGTCGGGTCTATCCTTGGATACTACCTCGTAGCGGTACTTCCAAATTTTCTGCACTCGCTCCCTTTTAACTTCAACGATGTGGATAGCCATCCTTTGGCCGGATATCTCGACGCTTCCTCGCTTCGTGTACTTGGGGCTTATCTTGCGTCGGACAGACGAGTGGAATACACGCCGACTTAGCGGACTCTTGGCTGACTCCTTTGCCAGCTCGTCGGCTCTAACGTTGTATGGGTCTTTGGCGCGGCCCTTTCCATGCCCCTTAACCCATTGGATCTCAACATGCTTGTGTATCTTCCTATACGCTCTTGCGAAATCTTTCCAGAGGTCAGCGTTTTCAACCGGTCGGCCTTGCCAATTTTTCCACCCATTGCTACGCCAGCTACCTAGAGCGTAGATGTAGTGTTTTACGATGTACTGTGAGTCTGTCCTGATCACAATTTGGCGAACTGCCTGGAAGCAATCTATGTCTGGTGCCATTCTTAACGCGTCGATGCAGGCTTGAAGCTCCATTCGGTTGCTGGTAGTACCAATAATTCCTGGCGGCGAGTGTTCGTCGAAAACGCGTTCCACGCCAACGGCGTCGACATGTATGAATATTATGCCGTACCCGCCTTTGCGACCTTTGTGATACAGCGATCCATCGGTGTAGATTAGAAGCGCGTCTTCAACGATCTTTGGCATCTTGACTCATCCATGCCCGCAGCGGTTGCCTCGACGAACCTGCAAGAAATACTCGATGACTGTTTCGGGTCGGTTTCTGACAGTCACATTCCGGCCGCTAGCGGACACTTATGCCTAACACTGTTTCTTTGTTACCAATCCGCCCATCCCAAGTCGCATAGTATTATCCCGACCGACTGGATCGCTAGTTGTGCATCTTGTTCATGAATCGGACGAAAATTACGTTTTTCTTGCTCCGCATGTTTTCCGCGAGAATGCAAGCGCGCGATAGTGGAAGCCGAGTTCGCAACTATCACCAAATCCATCTCGCGTAGCTGCTTGGCAAGTTCACCGAGGTCTTCGTCTGGTTCGGTTTTTCGTATTGACTGGAGGTAGGCAGAACATACTGCTGTTGCAGCTTCTCGTGCTCTATCTATTACCGACTCTGATCCTGCACCGTAGATATCCGCTTCGAGCTTTTCAATAAATTCGAGCACCCGACTTCCACCAGCCTCGATTATTTTTTGCCGCCGGAGTGTTGGAAGCGCGCCAATATTTTGGCGCGCCTTAAGAGTGATGAGTTCCTCGCCCGTAGCACTAGTTTCAATGTTCACCAGCGCCCAAATTGTGAATCCGTGATCGCTTCCTAACACGAATATCGGACGTTCAATTTTTTCTAACTTGAGATACGGCTGTAGTCGAATAGAAGAAAACGAATAAATACGTCTCTGAAGTGTTCCATCCGCACTCGTAATCAGCCGATGTTCATCTGGCCTGGCCGGATGGGGTAAGACACGCCAATCTTCAGGTTGTGTGGAACCAGCCTGGTACAAACGACCTCGCCGAATACGGCTTCCCGTGTTGTAAGTGTCTTCTCTAAATATAAATGTGCGTGGTAAAAGATCGTGCAGTCTAGGGGGTACTAATTTTTCTGTCTCCGCTGTGTAGATGGCTGCCTGCAATATTGTCGGCGAGGGCCAAACTCCAATACCTAACCCACTAGTTCGACCTTCGTAGACAAGGTTGGTATTTACTTCGATTCCTACGTACATAAGTTTTTACTTTTTTTAGAAATTTTCGGGGGATTCTTCAACAGAATTTCGGCATTTGTTTTTATGAATTGGATAACAGTCCCCCGACTGTCTAGAAAATTTTTCATCTTCGGAACAAGGCTTGGTGAATGATCGACAATTTGTTTCGCATGGCTCGGCCCAACTTCATGGACGAAGATATCCCTTAATTTACGAGCCGAATGTTTGTTTTTACTATCGAAAATACAGTTGATGTCGCTTAGCCGCACGTTGCATTCAAGGCGTTGTGAATAGTCACGAATATCTCCAGCTCCAGGCGTATAACTGCCTTGTCCGAAAATTTCAGCTCTTGTTTTACGCTGACAAATAGCCATCATGATCTTCGCGAGTTTTTCGCAGGAAATATAATAAAACAAGAATGCTGACGTGGGAGGCATTTGTTCGACTTTCAAATAATCCAGAGCGCGACCTATATCTTCGATCATGCGTACATACGAGCCCTTTGGGTGACCATCTATATCAAACGATGGATCTGAGCTCGACATTGAAGTGACATCCCTGAAAACGGTTTAAGCTTGATAGTGTAATTGCTCTTCGTGTACACCCCTATGGGTCGATTCCAAGCCGGTCGCTTTCCGGCC
>CAYHUT010000138.1:0-2728 GCA_964359835.1 Candidatus Woesearchaeota archaeon | reverse complement strand
TTGCTGTAAAAGATCTAAAAGATTTTGCTGTTAATATTGCTGTAAATCATGAAGGAAATTATGAGTCTTTTTGGAAACATATTTTAGTTAGTGATGAAGAAGCAAAAATCATAATTTCTGAAATGATTCATGGAGCACAAACTTTTGCACCTATTACTCCTGCTGTTAAACAAGAGGAAACAGTTGAAGAAGCTCCAGTGCAAGAATTAATTGGAGAACCATTAGATGAAGTTCAAGATACTTTCTTAGAGGAAGCATTTGAAGAAGAACCTGTTCAAGAAGTTGTAGAAAAAGTACAAACTGAAATTAAACATAAACCAAAAGCTGCTAAGAAAGAACATAAGTCTGGAAACTTTTATGAAGATGTTTTAGAATTCATAAAGAAAAATAGTGTTGACTTAATAAAAGAAGAGATTATTAAGAAAGATAAAGAATTTGATTTTATAGTTAATCTAAATAGTAATTTTGGAAAATTAAGATATATGATTAAAGCTAAAAATAAACCTGCTATTAATGAAGCAGATGTTTCTATGGCCTTTAGTGAAGGACAATTAAAGAAAATGCCTGTAATATTATTAACTAATGGAAAAGCTAACAAAAAGGCTTTGTTATTAATTGAACAGAAAATGCAAGGACAGTTACTTCTTAAGGAAATATAGTCCTATTAGGGAAACAATTGAGATTAGAATAATTTTAGGTATAGTAAAATAAGGCACTTCATAAGTTTTTGTTTGTTTTATACAAGTTGCATTTAATTTTTTCATAACTATAGACATTAGGAATTTAGTTGCTTGATCTATTTCTCTTTGAGGAATTGTTACATCTTTTGTTTTTAACCATATGTACCAATCTTTGGAATTTGCTGTTCCTACTTTTAAATCTTCTAATTTAAAGTTATAATTACCACAATCTGAAATAGGATAATAATTTCCTACTTGTTTTTCAAATGTTGCATGATCTTTGTAGTTTTCACCGAAAATATTATGAGGTGCAGCAAAAGAATCAGTAATATAATGTGCAGCTATACCTATATTCAAACTTAGATCTGAATCATTATTTAACCATCTTTTAGCTTCTGTTAAAGAATAAGGATAATGATGCTTTGTTGTGTCTTGGAACACTAAATCAGGCATAATAGAACCTTCTTTTAGTCTTGTTAGATTTAATTCATGCTGTACTTCTAATGGTAGATTAAAGTAAACATATTCTATAATATTTTTATGTGTATTAAAGCCCCAGGCATGTACTTGAGGTATTAACAAGAATATTATTAAAAAGATTAAATACTTCATTTTTATATAATTTAATTCAGGCTTAAAAAAGCTTAAGCTAAATATTCTGAAAGATTTTCAACTAAAATTATCTAATTGTTTTAAAATCTCTAAATATAACTCTGTTGAACATCTCCATCCAAGCTTAATTATATTATCTAAAAATTCCTTAAATTCATTCTTTGTAATAATTTTACTTTTTAACAATTGCAATAAAATAAAGATTGTACCTCCAGATTCTATATTATTAATACTTGCTATTTCCCTTGCTGCAGTTTCATCCACTACTGCTGTGCCTTTTATTTCTTTTGCCCCACTAAGCACTTCCATATCTGCGTCACTTAAAACTTTCAAATAGGCTTTATCTATTGTTATTTTAAATTCTCTGATCTCAAAATGTTTTTCTTCAACTAATCTTTCTATATATAGTGCTTCACTAAAACCTAATTTTTTACCTTCTCCTACAACTTCATTATAAACATTCAAAGGAATTATATTTTTGGTATTTATTTGCTTTAATTTACCTAATATTTCTAACTTTCCCAAATATATCAATGGTGTAGAATCAAATACTAAACATTTCATTACAACCTCTTTTTTAAATCCGATAAAATATAATCTTGGTTTTTATTCCAAACAATTCCTTTTTCTTTAATTAGGATAACCATCTCCCATACACTAATTTTTGAGATTTTTGCTGCCTTAGACAAAGTTATCTTTCCTTCGCTTAATAATTTTAAAGCTCTCTCTTTTCTCCATTCTTCTAGCCCCATTGCTAATAATTTCCTAGCTGCTTCTGAAACTTGCTCTAATTTCTCTTCTTCTGTAAATAATTCTATTTCTTGTTTCATATTGTTTGATACCCTTACTGATATTCCATTTGTCATGTATACAATGTATACATAAATATATTTAAAGCTTTTTATTTATAAATAGAACTTTCTTTAATAAGCTATAGTAATATTTTCTGTAATAATTTCATAAACTATGAAAGATTTTCAAACACTAACCTTTATTGGCTCATGTTTTTTCTTAAAATTTTTCAAGAAGTTTATAACTGTTAAACCTACAACTTCATTTGTCTTTTCATTTAATCTAACACCTACATTGCCTATTTCTTCAGTTACTGCTTTTTCAGGCTTTCCAAAAGATAAATAAAGAACATCTGCTTTTTCATCATAGTCTATGGTTATTTTATTTTTTTTCATTTTTGTATTTTTCTTGTTAGGTAGCTTGTTAATATAAAGCCATCTCCATTTAATATCTTAACTAACACCATTATATATTTATTTTCATCCTTTAAATATTTATAATATTTCCTTAAATCTCCTAAATCAAGTAAATAATCTGGATATTTTAATGTAAGTTCAATTTCAATTAATTTGTTATTCATTTCTGGATGCCTGTAAACAATATGTTTCCATTGTTTTGATGTCAATCTTATTAACTTTCCTTCA
>CAYHUT010000137.1:0-2743 GCA_964359835.1 Candidatus Woesearchaeota archaeon | reverse complement strand
CAAATTGGTTACGGAATTAATTTTGGCCCCGCAATATTTGGTTCGAATGCTCAAAACGAAAGTCTTTTAGGGGACAATGGTAGTGCTGAAACAGGAACCGCAGCATTCAATTTAATACAAGAGGGATTTTTGGAATTCGCTTTTTCCAATAGATGGTCGCTTGGTTTTTCTGGACGTTACTTTAAAACTACCTACGATAATGCTACCCCGTTCGGATTTAATTACTATAATCCATCATACGATTTTGTTGACGAAAAACCCACCGGATATTATAATATTACCGGACTCACTTATACTTTTTATTTTAAACGGTTTGGGAGAAGATATTTGGCACCGTGGGGAAGATATTTTGTGTTTGGTCCTGCCATAAACATTAGTAAAACACAATACGATCCTTACGTAATGTATGCCCGGGCAAATAAAACCAATACTTCATATAATTATGAATCGGTAATTATTCGTGATTTTGGTCCAACAGAACAATCTTTTACCGGTTTTAATTTAATGTTTGGACTTGGCCGTACCAGAATAGTTGCTAATCGAATTACTTTGGATTATGGATTTAATACCCATGTTCTTTCTGTTCTATCAGTACTTACCGATTATGCAAATATTGGGCTTACCTACCGGAGTTATAATATTTCCAATAATGATTATATTGAAAATACTTTTGGAAAAAGAGTAAGAGGTGTAAACCGGTTCAACCTTTTTCTTAAAGTTGGGATTTTGCTTTTTTAATTAAACATTTAGTTTATTAGTAACAGGGGCGGCATACATTTTTAAGAAAAGATTTTTTAAAACATCCGCCTCTCCATCCAAAGCCGCTACTTTTTCGTTAACATATCTGATAAATATTTCTTTTTCGCCGATGTTATAGTTGGTAGAAAAAATGGTTGTATTATGACTTAAATCGTAGGCTATATAATTTACAGAATTTAATTTATAAGCAGCATGTATTTTTTTATCAATCAAAGCAGTTAAGTTTTTTATTTTTTCATTATCGTTATTCGATTTATTTATTTCAACCAATTCTTCCTGTATGGGTTTTCCTACCGCCAAATGTATTTTACCCTTTGGCTGTTTAATCCCGGTAATAATACTGCTCAAATCTTCTCCCGGAGCTTTAATGTATTTACTGTGTAAAGAAGATAAATATAATTCTTGTGTTTTTAAAAAATCGCAAGGCTCGTATTCGTAACTAATAGTTAATGGAACAATATTAAGTTCCGAAAAATTCTGTAAAAAATCTTTTCCTCCACTCATACCTAACATTTTTATTAATCCTGTTTGGGTTTGGTCGTTCCCGTCTTTTGTACGGCCATTGCGTTGTGCAATCCAAACGGTTGTTTTTTTATCAATAATTGTGTGGCGTATGTAGGCACTTAGCTGGCGTGAAATATCATATAGTTCTTTAGCGTTTCCTTCACGTTTAACGGTAAACATTCGATTCATACGTCCGAAATTGGTAATAAAACCCTGATCCATTAAATTGGATCCAAAAGTAATTTCAGTGGTGGCAAATTGTTCTTTCTCTAAAATAATCTGAAGTAAAGCACTATCTAATAAAATATCTCTATGATTTGCAATAAACAAATAAGATTTATCCTTATCTAAATTTTCAAAACCGTTCCAAGTTAAACTTGTTGCACTTGCCTTTACAATGGTCCAAATAGCGTGCGACATATAACCGGTTTGAAAATCATAAATACTTTTTGTATTATGAGCTTTTGCAATCGCTGCTTCGGGTGTGATCCCTGGCCATAAATAAGAAACCAATTGCATGTACATAGGATCTTTTGCAATGTTCCGCATAACAGCATTAGCTTCACTATCGTAGCACGGACGAAGCTCTTCGAAATTAAATTCATTGACAAAATCTGATTTATGTATCGGTTTTTCAACCGTAAATGGTTTCATCATAATTCCGGAAATAAAAATTTACCACATAGGATCATAGATACATAGGTTGCACATAGACTATTTGTTATTTTATAAATAAGATCATCTAAATATTTCTGTGTTACTTCCAACTATGTGTTTTTTCTATGTTCCTACTGTGTCTATGTGGTAATAATTGTAACGTAAAGATAGTAATTTACCAATAAAATTAATACAACGGACAATAACGCTATTTTTCCCTTCTGTCAAAAAATACGATTGCTTTCCTGGTCATTTCCGGAAATTGCAATTTAGTAATATTTTCGGGTGTATCAGTTTTTATAGCGGGCGCAACGCGTAATTTAGCCCTGAAATGGTCTTTTAATTCTTTCTCAAAATTTTGTGGCGGGTTGATTACACCAATGGTGATACTGATTTCATCGGTGTCAATATCATTGGTGTAAACTTCAACAATATAATTTTTTATATAAGGAATGTGATTTAAAATATCATACAAAGAAGGTGGATACAAACTGGTGCCTTTAAATTTTATCATGTGTTGTTTGCGACCAATAATCGGACTCAATCTCATGGTTGTTCTTCCGCAGCTGCAGGGCTCTGTATGCGCCACACAAATATCGCCGGTTTTAAAACGTAACAATGGCATTCCTTCCACGCCTAAGGTGGTAACCGTTAGTTCACCTTTTTCTCCTGATTTAACGGGTTTATTCATTTCGTCAAGCAATTCCACAATTAATAATTCAGGATGATGATGCCCACCTTTTCCTGCACAACATTCAGTAAAGGCAGCGCCCATTTCAGTGGAGGCATAAGTGCTATAAAGTTCTACATCCCATTTTTCTTT
>CAYHUT010000136.1:0-2745 GCA_964359835.1 Candidatus Woesearchaeota archaeon | reverse complement strand
AAATAATTTTAATTTTAAATCTGATGAAGTTATAAAAAGATGTAATACTTATACACCAGTAAATAAGCCTTCATGTGTTGAAGAAAATTGTCCATTTTTATTGATATGCGGCAATGGTTGCCCTTATTATTCTTTTATCACAAAAGGTTCTATGGAAGCAAAGGATGATAGGATGTTTCCCTTTTTAGGTAGAATGATAGATGAAATGGCAAAAGATTTAAATTTAAAAAAACCAAAAGCCATCTTTATAGATTATGATTCTGTGCTTATATCCAGAAGGTCTACTTTTGAAATATTAAATTTCATTGCAAAAAAAATTGATTATAAAGGGCTCATAAAAAAAGAAAAATTTTATGATATAAATAAAATAATATCTGAAATGGCTAAAAGTGTTAATTATGAAGGAAATGTGGCTGATTTATTGTATCTATATAAAAAAGTTTGGAAAAAAGGTTCAAAATTAAATTTGCCTTTATTAAAACAGTTAAGTGTTCTAAAATTGCCAGCATATATTTTAACAAATAGTTCAACAAAAGATGTACAAGAAGAATTGGGGGATTATTTAAATTTATTTTCAAATATTTTTGATAAAAATTCTTTTGAATATAGAAAACCATCAGATGAATTTTATGAGGCAGTATTTAAAACTACAAAATTAAAACCTGAAGAAGTGGTATATATTGGAGATAACTATGAAGGGGATATTAAACCCATTTTGGAATTTGGAATAAGAACTGCTATCTCAATCTATGCAGATAATGAATATATTGATTATACCGATAACGATTGGTTATTGGACATTTTCTCAGATTTAAATAAAAATGAATAAGGTTATAATAAGCAAGGATAAGGTTATAAAACAGTTTGATTCAGCAGTGAGGTTCTACAATGAAATTGATATGAGAAATAATTTTTCAGGAAACTTTAAAATACCTGAGATTGTGGGGTTAAATAATGTTACCTTAACAATTGAATATGAGAAAATCGATTGTCTTTCTTTAAGTAAATTTACTCAATCTTTAGATCTTGAACAGATTATTGATTTAATAAGTTACATACCTGTTAAAGAAGGCAATAGAAAGAAATGGGATCAAAAACTTTTTCTTCTTTCAAAAATAAGGGAAGATTACCTTATAAAATTTATTAAAGGGGTAAATATTAATAGTAATTGTTTAATGCATGGCGATTTTAGACCCCATAATATCTTAAAGAGTGAAAAAGGAATATATCTTATTGATTTTGAATTTTCTGATTATGGAGATAAGGAAAGGGATATGGCTTATTTTTACAATGGACTTTTATATTTTAATCCATTATTAGCCAGGGATTATTTCAATCTTGTAAAGAAAACAACAAATTATCCTAATTTTTTATTTTATTGTCTTTTTTATAATCATGCTGCAAGAAATAATCCCCTTAGTGATAAGGAAGCATTAAATATTATTGAAACAGATATAAAGAAGGAAATAAAAAAGTTATAATCTCTCATATTTATTCTCAACTAAACCTTTATAAATCTCTTATTGCCTTATAATTTCATGATGAAAAGAGGTTCAAAGAAAGCGCAGTTCTTCTTAATGGCTGCAATAATTTATACAACAATACTTAATGAATATATCTTTCTCTTAATTGTTCGAAATAAGAGCGAGGAAAAAATTGTAGATACCACTCAGATTTGCCCGGGTTTTTAATGCCATTTTCAGCATCTTTATCTGAAACCACCCTATAGCTGCTGCCTAGTTGTCTATTCTGTTTTACAACAACTCCTGCAGAACAATTTAACAATCCTTCAAACGCTTGAATTTTTAAGATTATATCAACTAGTTCTGCTTTATTCAGAATTCTCTCAGGATGGATATCTATTATTACATCAAGTGCCATAGTATTAATAAGGCAGTAAAAGTATTTATATCTATCGTTTTTTGTCAACATACTCTTTAATAAAAACAGCATTTCCAAGGCATAATTCATCTAAAAAACCTAAAGAGAGTAATTGTTCATAAAAAGGCAAATCTTTTAGTAAGTTTAAATTCTTATGTATTACAAAGCTTATTTCATTATTATTTTCTTTTAATGCAATTTTAGTAACAGGAATAAATAAAGGAAGCTCTTCTAGATATTGAATTGCATTTTCGCCCAATAGAAGGACTGGTGTTTGCCAAGCATCTCTCCAATGATTTTCACATTCGGTTATAATTCTCCCTTCTTTATCATAAATAAATTCTCCAGATTTGTTTAAGAATAAATCAATAAGTTTAAACAATTGTGCCTTATCCTTGAAAGGCATATCTAATTCCCAACCCGAATCTTCTCCAATTAAATATCCATTAGCATCTTTAAATTCAGGATAATATATTAAAGGTTTAGTATATTTTGTTAAATCTAAATATTTTCCATTTCTTACATCTTTAACTCTTAGGCCTGGAAGAGGACAATTATCTTCACCAGTTACCCTAAAAGTTAATTCGTGCAAACATCTACCCATCTTTTCCCTTATACATTTGATAATTAATTCTTTATTATAATCTAATTTTTCTAAATCAGCAAGCATATCTTCTTTGTAATTTTCAGATTCCTGTAGGGTGGAAGAATATATACCCACTTCCCATTTCATTAGTATATTTACAACGATAAATTCCTTTACTATCGCCGCAACTATTTTTATCAGTACAGTCGGGGTCATAAGATTTATTTAAGTTGTAAGTTACTTGTTCATTAGCATTAAACTCAGTTTTAACATTTCCT
>CAYHUT010000135.1:0-2762 GCA_964359835.1 Candidatus Woesearchaeota archaeon | reverse complement strand
ATAAATCTTCCTCTTTATACACTTGAAAACCACTTATGGGTATGCCCCTCATCAATGTTGAACTTATTCCTTCAAGGTCTACAACCCCGTCAGTATTATCTTTTATTCCTAATTGCTCTAATTGTAAATCTTGCTTGGTACTCATATTTTTCTCCCTAGCAACTACCCCAGAATATTATATTATGATAAAAGAAATACTATTTAAGCCTTTTGTCTATTTAATTTACTTTTTATTCCATCTAATTCATTTTCCATCTCTTTTATGGATTGCATTGAAGCTCTTGCGTCGTCAGCCATCTTCTGCAAATGATTGTAAACAAAAACCTCATCTTCATCTAGCTTTTTCCCTCGCCAATAATCCAAATTAATTCCGATATAAAATAAAACTAGTAAAATTCCTGCAAAAGCAGAAAACACCCAAAAACCAGATTCATCAGTAAATAAAATAATAGCCAAAAAAATTAAAACAGCTTCTGCTATGATAAATTTAGTATTTGATCTAAAAAATTTGACTAATTCCTTTCTGAAATCAATATTTTCCATATATTAGTTACTACTAGTAAGTTTATAAGCATTTTGTTTGAATAATATTAATAAATTAAGAAATTAATAATGGCTTTCCATTAAAACAGCCCGATTAATCTCATCTTTTCTATATTGTTTAGATACTAAAGAAGACAACATACCTTTGAAACTATGGTCATTATATTTCTGTCCAATTAAAGCAGCTGCTAATTTTTTATATTCAATAATAGCATCGTTATTTGGCTTCATTAGTGCTAAAGGCGTTGTAGATGCAACAGACTCAAGAAACTTGTCATCATCCTTTAAAACAGCTACAATTGGTGTTTTTGTTGCTTCCTGAACTTCATCAACACTCATTGCATATTTCTTGCCATGAAGTTTATTTAAAATCAAGCCTGCAACATAAGTTCTTCTTTCCTTGGCAACCTTAAGAGCATGAAGAGTTGCATTCAAAGTTACATGATCAGGAGTGGTAATAACAAATAATTCATCAGCCGCAAGTATCGTTGCTAACATCTCATCATTTAAACTTGGAGAAGAATCAATTAATATTAAATCATAAAAAGGTCTAAGGGAAACAATATACTGCCTAAATTTATTTATATCTACTTTTCTTGAAAAAATACTTGCTGGTAAAATATCTAAACCTGAATTGTGTTGGTAAATTGCTTTCTGGACTGAGACTTTTCCCTCGAGAACTTCATGCAGAGTATAATCAGGCTCAGTCATTCCAAAATGAATTCCCAAACTTGGACCTGAAAAATTTGCATCTACAATTAAAACTTTTTTATTATAATGGGTATTAAGAACTGAGCCGAGATTAGCAACTGCTGTTGTTTTGCCAACACCGCCTTTGACGGATATTATTCCTATAATTCTTGCGTGCATCTAACCACCTTTTTGTATATTATTTGTATCAATAACTTATTTATATACCTTACTGAAAAAAGTGAATATATTTTGCTCTATTTTATAAAAATGAAAATAAAAAAATAAAATTAGTGGCGAGGTTTGTATCTATATCCTTCTAAACTGCCACTTTTTTTCTTGTGCTTGTAAACAAAATAAAAAGCAACTACAACAGCAAGTAATACAATCAAAGCAATTGCCGTAGTCCACCAGCTTGATTTACTGATTGGTTGTTTTTGCTCAAATACATTTTCTGGTTCTGTTTCAGTTGTTGCTGGTTCAGTTCCGGTTGAAGCAGCATTGTCTTGTGCTTGTTTTGTTTGTTGTTCAGTTGTTTGGAAAGCAATTGCAAAGTAGCTAAATCCAGGTGTATCTGATTCATACAAGTATTTACCATTTAATTCTCCAGTATATCTTGTTGTCAATTTCTCCCATTTATCAGCAACATATCTTAACAAAACAATATTTTCCTTCTTTCCTTTAGCATCAACCCAACTCTTGTCAACACCAAAAGCAACTTTTGCACTTGTTATTTGTGTATTCACAATGCCTTCTTTAGCAATTGAAATATATTTAAATAAATCCCCAACAGGTGCTTTAAGTACATCACTTGGTTGTTCAGGCAATTGTCTTACAATAACTTTAACATTTGTTAAATCAGTATTTGGTACAATTGTAATTTTCTGGAATGCAATGGAACTATCAGTTACATCATATGCATAACTTACACCCGAGGACATTGTAGTCCATGTAACTGAACTTGAAGGTGATGATGCACCGCCACCGCCACTTGAACTTGAACCTGAAGTACATGCTTGAGATACAGCCTGCCTAGTATTAGCTGTTCCACATTTAGCCCTATCATCATAACTTCTTGTTTGGCTTCCGCCACTGCAAACACCCCATTCACCATATACCCAATTTTCATCACAATATATAGTAACATTAGTTGTCAAATCAAATCCAACCCCCTCGAAAGATACGAGAGTATAATTAATGGTTATTTGTTGTGAAACATTTGATGCTCTTGTAATGTTCAACCAATATTGATGAGTAGTATTCCACATGCTAGCAGCATTAGTAGTATTATAATAAGTTAAGTTATATCTGCTATAATAACTTACATTTGTTCCATTTGCATACCATCTACTTTCACTGGCATTCATATAAGATATAATGGTATTATATGGGAATGTTGTTGTTGCATTTGTGGTAATATTAATACTCCAATTCATTGCCGCTAAAGATAAGGTATAATTTAAATTGGTTACATTAAAATAAACATTACAATAAGTATTACAAGTTAATGTCCCTTGTGAAATATTCAA
>CAYHUT010000134.1:0-2766 GCA_964359835.1 Candidatus Woesearchaeota archaeon | reverse complement strand
GATGATTCTCCTAAATGTTATACTGAAGAAAGTCTAGTTACTGAAAAAAGTCACTCAGTTGTTAGACATCCCATTTATCTCGGGTTTAGATTAATTTCATTGGGAGAAGTTATGTTAAACCCTTCTTTAGAAAATCTTGTTGCTGCAGGAGTTTTCATGTTAACATCTGAAATTTCAGCAAGATCAGAGGAAAATAAGTTAAAAGCATTGTATGGGGATGAATTCAGAGAATATTCTAAAAGAGTTCCTATGTGGGTTCCTTACTCAAATCATATTATAAATTCTTTAAAGACAACTAAAGAATATGTTTTTGATATTTTCAGAAACTGAGTTCCAATGAGGAAATAGATTCTAAATAAATCCTTTTCTTAAATAAACATTGTGCCAAAGAATAATGTGCTCAAATATTTCAAGCGTTTACGAATTAATAATACCAAACAAATAAACCGTCATTATTCATGGATGATTGAATAATAAACCCAATCAACTGATCCTGAGCAAGAAAATGCTAAAACTGTTGAACATGAACTACCAATCATAGTGCCAGTAAATTCTTCTTTAGATCTATTTAACGGATTAAACAAATCAATACCATACACTGGGGTTTTGAACTCTAAACTTGAAGATCCGTTATTAAATATTTGACTGCCTGCAGTTAGTTTAAGTTCTTTATTTCCTATTTGAGTAGTTTTTGTCGGTTCTTGCTTACGTATGAGTCGTCTTGTATTAGCTTCTGCAATGTTATGTAAAGAATTGTGACAATACTTACATAAATCAATAATATTTGGATATGTATCTTCCCCATTAAAACTTTGCTTTATAATGTGGTGTTTAGTTGTGTTATTGTTGCTACAAAACATGCACTCCATACAACGATTAATATTGTTCTTAATTAAAAATCTTTTGACAAAAATAGTTTATTCCTCACAAATATTTTTTTGAGTAAGATTTAAATAAAATGCAGTTATTGACTGTTTTGATGAAAGATATTGCTCCGCACATAACTCGACAGAGATTGGTTGTTGAAGGCTTTTTTGAGATTGATATAGATGAAAGTAAAATCTTAGAGTTTTACGACCTAATACTGAAAGAACTTCAATTAAGAGCTTATGGAAAACCAATTATTCATTCAACGGGTTCTCAAGGTAAAAAGATAAATCAAGGATACGATTGCTTTATTCCATTAATTGATTCAGGAATTGCTCTATATGTTTGGGGAAATGCCAAATTCTTCTCAACAGTAATTTACACCTGCAAAGAATTTGATGTGAAAAAAGCAGTTGAATTCTGTAAAGACTTCTTCAAATCAAAGAAAACCACACACAAATCTTTCTAAGAAGGGCTAAAATTGACCCAATATTAGTCTGTGGTTGGTGGTCTGTAGTTTGTGGTAACAGGATTGTTTTAAAACAATACTGTGCTGTTTCAGAGGACTATTTTTTGAAAAAATATTTATAAAGAATACTCCTTTGTAGAATTATTGATTTATCAACTAATTTATCAATTCTCAAATACTTTTGTAATAATTAATATTTGAGGGTTTTTGAAGTTAAAAGAAAGGCCTGAATTTCTTAGTTTTGTTCAACTTTAATTGCATTTTGTACTCTTTTTTTTTGAATCCTACATTCTCATAGACTTTTATGGCTGGTAAATTATCTACAACTACATCAATTTTTGAAATAATGCATTTTCTGTTTTTTAGAAAGTCCAACATTCTTTTAATAAGTTCATTTCCAATTCCTCTTCCTCTTTGTTTTGATGTTACAATTAATTCTTGTATTATGCCAACCTTATGTTTATTAACCGTTTTTGTGTAACCCCAAATATAACCAACTACTTTTTTATCTGTTTCTGCGACAAGAATTAGATCTGTTGAGCTTTGGATTGCTTTTATTTGGGAATTCTTTTTTATTTTCCACTGCTTTTCTGAGATTGTATAGAAATCTTTGTCAAATTTTTCATGATATTTTGTTGATTCTCTATCTAGTTCGTTTATGGAATAAATGTCCTCTTTTTTTGCTTTTCTTACTTTAAACTCCATTTAAATAATATTATTTGCTTGATTAATAAAACTTTTCAAAAAAATGGTCATTTTTCTCAAACAACCCTGTTTTGACTAATTTAATGCTAAATAATTTCCGGTTCAAACCGCAAACTTTTTCTTTTATTTATATCTATTCATTCTTTTTTCCGGCTGAAACCGAAAGGTTTGCGGTTTTGTCGCAAGATTTGCGGAATTTTCAGCACAAGACATATTAAACAGATTAAAAGAAATTTCTTAATGAAAATAACATTCACTCATCACGCAATAGATCGCGCAATTAAAAGAAAAGTTTTAAGAATTGAAATTTTAGATGCGATAAAATTTCCAGATGAAGTGTTTAAAACTGAAGGAAAATATTATTTTCGGAAGAGAATATTGAGAGGCAGAATAGAAGTTTGCTGTGAGAAAACAGAAAGAAATATAAATGTAATTACCTTGTATTGGGTGTAATATGAAAGTTAACTACGACAAAGAAGCGGATGCAGTATACTTTGAGTTAAAGAAAGGAAAATTCTCAAAAAATAAGAAAATAGATCGAAGTACAATAGTTGATTTAGATGCCAATAATCAAATATTAGGAATAGAGTTTCTTGATGCTAGCAAAAGAGGAATACACAAGCTGACTAATTTAAATTCTAAAATGACAATAAGTGAATGATTTTACTTCTTCCCTTTCCCAACAAACCAAGCGGGCTTAAGAAATGTTTTTAGTTTATCTAATG
>CAYHUT010000133.1:0-2776 GCA_964359835.1 Candidatus Woesearchaeota archaeon | reverse complement strand
GATGGCTTTTTGTAAATTGACAGGAGTATGTTTTTTAAAAATTGCATTTTACACAAAACATCGAATCCTTAAATATAGGAAGGTTTTATGGTATTCTAATGCCACAAAGAGCTGAAATCGATTATTCACCTTATACAGTCAATTTATTTTAAACGAATTATTTTAAAGCATTGGAAATAAACCATTTTTCCATCGCAAATTCTCTTATTTTATCCATTTTTAGAACTTAATAATTATATATATATTAGTACATTATTAAAGACCAATTAAACAATATTTCCTATGAAATATAAACTTATTTTACTGCTTAGCATTTGTTATTCCCTTGCTTTTTCGCAAATGACCAACACCAAAAAATGGCGTAAAACCGAACAAGATTCGATGCAAAAAGCCTTAATCATGTATGATGAAAAGGATTATCTTGCAGCATTACCTATATACGAAAACCTATTTAAAGCGCATCCTAAAGAAGAATTTTTAAAATTTGTTTACGCGCGTTGTTGCTTAACAAGAAACGATAAACACGAAGATGCATTACTGTATTTAAACGAAATTTATTTAAAGAATAAAAAAGCCGAAAATATTGAATTAGACTTAGCAAAAGCCAATCATTTTAATTACAAATTTGATGAAGCCTTGGTATTGGTAGATAAATTTATCCTTAATAAACGTTCGCTGCCCGAAGATAAATTAGTAGCCCAGCAATTAAGAAAGTATATCATAAACGGTAAAGATTTATATTCCAAACCAACCAATGCAAAAATAACCAATGCCGGCAGTATTTTAAATACCGAAGCTGAAGAATACGTTCCCGTAGTTTCGGCCGACGAATCCATCATGATTTTCACTTATAAAGGAAAAGAAAGTACCGGAGGCAGACAAGACAAATCGCAACAACCATTTCAGTTTGGCGATTATTATGAAGATGCTTTTCAATCGGTTAAAGTAAACGACCAATGGACAAAACCACGGAGCATTTCCTCCATTAACACTAATGTTCACGATGCGCCAATTGCAATTAGTCCCGATGGGCAACAACTTTTTGTTTACCGCGATAATGGCGATGACCATGGTGATATTTATGTGAGTTATTTACATGATACAATATGGACCGTGCCTGTTAAATTAATGGGTCAGGTTAATTCATATTCGTGGGAAGGAAGTTGTTCTCTCACTTCTGATGGGCAAACACTTTATTTTTCGAGCGAACGCGGTGGTGGTTATGGTGGAATAGATATTTATCGTGCAACATTGCAAGTTGACAGCACTTGGGGAAATGTGGTTAACCTTGGCGATTCGATTAACACCGCTTTAGATGACGATGCGCCTTTTATTCACCCGGATGGTATTACTTTATTTTATAGTTCGCAAAGCAAAAACAGCATGGGTGGATATGATATTTTTCAAGCTGTTATGAATCCGATTGATTCAACATTTAAAAATGCAGTGAACGTTGGCTACCCTATTAATACAACCGATGATGATATTTACTATGTTTTATCGGCTAATGGAAAAACAGGGTATTACGCCAGTGCAAAACAGGGAGGTTCAGGCTCGAAAGATATTTATTTGGTTGACCCGGGTTATGTCGGAAAAAAACCCGCAGCTTATTTAGTGAAAGGTAAAATTACTTTAGATGGAAAACCCGTTGAAGCAAAAATTGAAGTATTTGTTACATCCAGAAACAATAAACGATTTACAGAATCAAAATCGAACAGCGCTACCGGAAATTATGTTGTAACATTACATGCCGGCGCTACTTTTAAATTAAATTACACTTACAAAGATTACCCGGCAAGAACTTTAGAAATTGATGCTACTGCCATTACCGATTATACCGAAAAAGAATTTAATATTGAATACAATACAGCACCTGATACAACGAAACCTGTTATAACACCTACTGTAGCTCCAACTCCAACCGTTGCTCCAACAGTAGTGGTAAAAGATGATTTTGTACCTAAAACTCCAATGCAAGCTAAAATTGCGAAGTACGCCGAATTATATGGTGATATTGTTTCATCCGGTTTAGAATTCAGAGTTCAGGTTGCTGCTTATAAGTATCCTAAAAATTATAAATATCCTCACTTAAAATCCTGCGGTAAAGTTGACCAATTACTTTTGGAAGACGGAATTACAAGGATAACAATTGGTGGAGCTTTCATGACACTGAATGCAGCTTTTGAACACAATAAAAAAGTTGTGAAACTCGGACAAACCGATGCCTTTGTAACTGCTATTTATAATGGAAGAAGAATTTACTTAGAAGAATTAGAAGCGCTTGGTATTTTTGTTAAGAAGACTGAGTAATTAAACTAATTTCAGCTTAGTTAATTCTTGTCTGAATACTTTCATTCCTTCAGAAGCCACATGTTTTATGTGTTTTAGATTAGTTACATAATCTAAACTGAAGTCGCCCGGATCAATGAGCCATTTTGGAACCATAGAAGGCGCGTAATTTAAAATACCTGCTGCAGGGTAAACATTCAAAGAAGTTCCTATAACCATAAATAAATCGGCTTTTTCGGCAATAGAAATAGCGTTATCCATTTCGGGTACCATTTCTCCAAACCAAACAATGTGCGGGCGTAATTGAGAACCTTTTTCGCAGGTGTCACCTAATTTTATTTCCCAATGTTTTGCCTTGTAAATTAATTCAGAATCAACAGTACTTCTTACTTTCATAATTTCGCCATGCAAATGCAAAACGTTTTTACTACCTGCACGTTCATGCAAATCATCAATGTTTTGGGTTATAATTTGGACATTAAATTTA
>CAYHUT010000132.1:0-2882 GCA_964359835.1 Candidatus Woesearchaeota archaeon | reverse complement strand
TTACCTCACCAACTACCTAATCAGCCGCCGACTTATCCTAAGGCATTGCTTTTAAAAGAAAGAACGTTCCAGTATCAATCTTCTATCAGGTTTTACCGTCAGTTTCCCAACGCTATCCCTGACCTTAGGGCAAATTATCGACGTGTTACTGAGCCTTATGCCGGTGGTATTGCTACCCCCTGACTTGCATGGCTAAGCCGAATTCCAATAGCAGCAGCCTCCCACAGGATCAATGGGAATTATTTATAGCCGAATATATATTACAAGACATTGCTTTAAAAAATTAAAGCGAGTTTGCTTACTACTATCAAATTTTGCTCTCTCATACTTAATTCTTGATTAAGTACTCATTATCTCTCAAACGAGAAAATCGGAACATACTTTCGTAAGTTCTTCATAAAAAGTATCATTTGGTATTTTCTCCTCTATATAAAGGTTTTGGAATTTTATATTGTCGAGCTCTCAAAAATCATTAAAATTGATTTAATTACTAAAAATTAAATTACAAGAAGGGTTATAAACTTTTTCCACTTATCGAATAAAGCAAAATGGTAATTACTAAACCTACAACATCTGAACATCGCAAAATACCTGTAGATGATTACAAATTATTAGAAGCATCTGATATCTATAATTTTTTAACAAATACTATTGGTAAAGAAATTGCAGTTTCTTCTCCAGAAAATGTTATGAAACTTGCTGATCATTTAGGTTCATTAGGAACTTCCGCTTATGCTGATATCACAAACCCCAGTAGAGTCTTAAAAGATTCTTTGCACTCCCTTTTAAAAAAAGTTCTCGAAGAATACAATTTTGATACATCTCCTTTAGACAATAAAGTATTGCATAACGCTAAAGAATATCCCGCAACAGAATTTAAACAATTCCAATCTTCGATGTACCAACTTTATTCCAAGGTTATTAATACCAAATCTGATTCCGTTTATGAATTATTTAAAGAAGAATTAAAAAATATTTGGCAGGAAAAATTAACAACAAGTTACATAGATGCAATTGTAACATATGCTGAACTTGATGCAGAACAAAGAAAATTCATGCTTCAAAATGATTTGTCTGCAAAAATGTTATTTAAAAATGGAGAAGGTTTAGAAAATGAAGCAGTAGTTACAGACACAAAAAAATCATTTTCTTTCGACGAGAATAAAATTATTGAAAATTTAAATTCATGGAAACAGGAAGATTTGGAAACAAGAATTAAGAGTGTAAACAAGGCTTTCAAAGAGATTACACAAAATGGTGCATTTGAAACTCCTGAAAAAATAATTGAAATGAATATTGCAAATTTAAATCTAATAAAAAATGATGCCAAATTAAGAGCAGTATATAATCCTTATGTAATGTCTTCACAACTAACATGTGCATTAATATTAAATTATATTCGTGGTCCTCTCGCATTTAAAATAAAAACTAATGATGAATTAAGAGTATCAAAAGGACTTGAATCATTAAAAGAAATTGAATCATTAAAAGAGCTTGCCAGGGTTTTAGTTGTTGCTTACGATTCAAATAAAGATCCAAAAAATACTAATTCAGATATTTCACTTTCACATCTTCCAGATTCAAATTCATATACTCTTAAAAAAATTTCGCACTATTTACAGCATGGCTTAATTGATTTAAAATCTGAAACAATAAGTGCAATGGATGATATTTTTACAAATTCACAAAATTTCAGAGAGATTTTTGCAAAATCAAATAATTTATTACAATTAAGAACAGATATTTTAGCAATGCCTAATTATGAACAAAATCGTGCAATTTTAGAACCAGCAATAAAAAAACTTTTATTTAGGGGGATTATTATCGAGGGTTCAGCCCTGACTTATTTAAATTCTCCGATGGTTGCTGAGAAAGCTGCAGGAACCTATTATGGCGCAGCTCATAAATTTTTATTGGATAAAATACAAAGAGAAAAAATCAGTCCTTACAAGGAATTGCAGAAGGAATGCATTCTTCTAACAGAATTATAATTTTAAAATTATCCTAACAAAAAATAAATATAATGTATTCTATAAAAAATTAAATATAAATAAAATTTAGAAGAAAAAATTAATTAGAACTATCGACTCTGTCTTCTCTTCTTCTCTCTGCGCATTCTTTTCTTTTGCCATTTCCATCGCATCTGTCCTTTCTTTTTCCAGCGCCTTGAGGATCGTTTCATTTTTACCTTTAATTATTTTTTATAAATTCTTGAACCTCGAATCCATTTATAATCTTTGTGGTTTCAATCAAAATGTATATAAATCAATTAAACGCTGATTTTACATGGATAGCACAACAATTTTATTACCTCTTTTCATATTTTTTATAATAGTTTGGTGTTTAATATGGAAAGGAATAGCTTTGTGGAAATCTGCGAGGAATAAACAAAAAGTTTGGTTTGTTTGTTTATTGATAATAAATACCTTAGGTATTCTTGAAATGATTTACATTGCATTTTTCCAAAAAGATAACGACAAAATTTCAAAAACAAAAGAAATCAAAAATTTTTCAACTAAATCTAAAAAGAAAAAAAAGTAAATTTTCAATAATTAAAAACGATGAAAAAGAGGTTAATGGTTCATGCAGAAGAGCACAATGCTCTGGAAGCCGGTTCTAAATTCAAAGATATAATTCTTGGTGGTCAAGATGGTCTTGTAAATGTTTTAGGTGTAGTCCTAGCCGTTGCAGCAGCAACAAATGAAACAAGAGTTGTAATAATTGCAGGTGTCGCAGCAAATCTTGCTGAATCATTATCGATGGGTGCAGTTGCTTATACTTCTAATAAAGCTTACAATCAATATTACAAGGCTCAATTAGAAAATGAAAAAAAAGAAATGCGTGATATACCTCTTGTTGAAAAAAAAGAAATCTATGACATC
>CAYHUT010000131.1:0-2910 GCA_964359835.1 Candidatus Woesearchaeota archaeon | reverse complement strand
GATGTTGTATTTGTGCTTTTGTCGTAATAATCCAAAAGCGTGTAAGTAATAGTTTTTGTATCCCCTTCCAGAACTACACTCATAACAGTGAAATCTTCCTCTCCGGGCTGCATTTTCCATTTTGGAAAAAGAAGTTGCGTCGTAACTTTTAAGGGGATAACTTTTTCACCATTTACACTTATTGCCTCTTTCCCAAACAATCCTGTTTCTCTAAAAATTTTCATTAACTCTGCATGCCCGGGATAACGTAAAGTTTTTTCCTTCATATTTGGGATATTGGGCATTGTTTGCGCAAGTGAACGTAAGCCATCGGTATTGAAAGATTCTAATTCGGGGCATCCATTTACTTTAAACTTTTCAATTCCACTAAGCGCTTCTTTTACGATTAATTTTCCGTCTTCAACGAATCTTGCGGGACGTATGTATTCCTCAATAACATCTATAGGCGAAAAAACTGCTTTATATTCAAAAGGCCATTCGCGTTTAATTGGTAAGCCACCAACCAAACATTCGTAGCGCTCAATTTTCATTTGGGCATTATGATAACCGGCAATAATATTACACATACCGGGTGCAACACCACAATCAACTACTGCTGTAACATTATTTTTTTTGGCAAGTTCATCGAGGGTAAATACATCTTCGGGGAAGAAAGAAATATCAACAACATTTTTACCTTCCTCAATAATTGTTTTTAATACATCATAACCCATAAACCCGGGAACTGCACTAATAACTAAATCAAATTGATTAATGAGTTTTTTGAGAGCAGCTTTATCATTAAAATCCAAGAGAGTTGTTGTTATAGGATATTTCGAAGAAAGCACTTCCAACGAATCGGAGTGCATATCGGCACTTGATACTTTGTATTTATCGGAAAGGTCGATTGCTATGGTTTTACCAATTAGCCCGGCTCCTAAAACGATTACACTTTCCATTGTTAAACAGGATAAATTTCCTATGATAAAGAAAGTCCGATTTACACTCATATCCTATGACCTAAATCATAGATTAATTTAATGCCGATTTTGGTAAAACTCTTCTGATTTTTTAATTAAAATTTCGTAGGCGGCATATGCCTGACATTAAATTATCTGTTTTGCTTAAATTTCTACGCCGTTGATAATTTTTACAATTCCCAATGAAAAAGGGGTACTTTAAGAGCTGAATTCTTGATTAAAGTCATAAAAATAGCATGATGAATATCATCATTTCCCAATGGAATTAAGGGTATTTTTAGGAGACAAATTTTCTTATTTAATTGTTATTCCTATGAAAAAGATAAACGTTTTGATTGCAGAAAACAGCTATTTAATCCGTAAGGGTTTTTGTTCGCTTGTTGAACAAAAAGAGGATTTTGTTATGGCTGGAGAGGTAGAAAAATCGGAGGATCTTAAAAGCTCTCTTGTTCGTTACAGTCCAGACGTATTGGTGATTGATTATTCATCTGTCTATTTTGGTTTTGAAGATATTGAGATGGTAAAGGCTAATTTCCCTGAGGTTAAAATTCTGGCAATTACTAATCCTCCATCGAAAATAGCTGTTTCTAAAGCATTAAAATGTGGTGTAACCGCTCATTTATTAAAAAGTTGCGAAATGGATGAAATTGTTGAAGCGATATATTCAGCCTCATTAGGTGAAAAATTTATGTGCGAAAAAATTGTTGCCTTAATGTTGGAGGAAGATAAAGCCGTATCGTCGCGAACTTCTTGCGAGGGAGTTAAAATTTCGGAACGTGAAATTGAAATTCTGCAATTGATAGCTGATGGACTTGCCAATAAACAGATTGCTGATAAACTTTGTATCAGCACTCATACTGTAACTACACACCGTAAAAACATAATGAGTAAGCTCGGTATTAATAATACTGCTTCGTTAGTAATGTTCGCCGTAAGGGAGAATTTTCTTAGTCCAACCTATAGTAATTAATCACTTTACGAAAGGACTATTAATAACATCCCAGACCTGATTTTGGAGGTGGTTTGTATTTTCCTTTTTTAATCCGGTTGTGATAATGGGCTTATGTATAATTACTTTTGCAATACCTGGGCCGGCTAGACCTGTCCAAAAATTCCCTCTTTGCATAAGTTTCCAATTTGTTACGAAAGTAACAGGTAAAATAGGGACTTGCTTTTGAATCGCAATGGCAAAGGCTCCTTGTTTAAATGGACCAAGTTTAGGTGCTTCTTTTGAAATTGTTCCTTCCGGAAATATCATTAAAGGATTTCCTATATCCAATTCATGCATAATCCGTTTCAACGATTTTGCACTTGATGTTTTATTATCTCTATCCACTAAAATATTCATACCGGAAGTATAAAAAATATGAAATAGCGGCCATTTTTCTATTTCCTTTTTTCCTAAAAAAACGAAGTAGCGTTTGAAAATACTATAGATGCAGAAAGTATCAAAAAACGAACTATGATTAGAGCAAATGATAAAAGCACCGGTTTTTGGGATGAATCCTTTCCCTTTTACTTTTAGCCGAGCTCCTGCAAAAATTAAAAGGATATAGGCATGAAGTTTCATGATGACAAAGGCCTTAGGAAATCGTTTGGGATTCGAAAGCAAGTAATAGTAAACAGGAAAAAGTACAGTAAGTAAAAGTGAAAAAAATATTAAGTAATAGATTTTGTAGATAACGCGAAACGGTATAAGGAGATTTTGCATTGGTCTATTACTTAATTGTTTCCTACCTTTAAATTATATACTTGCTTTTTAACCTCTTCCGCCCAATAACTATCTGAATGATTTTTTGTAAAGCTGGTATATGAAATGGTAGGGCCAACTACCAGATTTATCGACTTACCTTTTTGTTTATAGGCTTCGTCTACTAAATAAAACATTTCAATATTGGTTCTGATTCCAAATTTCTTTCGTAATAAGGCTAGATTATAAAAAAAATTGCTG
>CAYHUT010000130.1:0-2922 GCA_964359835.1 Candidatus Woesearchaeota archaeon | reverse complement strand
ATGATGTCCTCGTGCGTTGGTCAGCAAGCTATGAGGGGAAAAAGAATTGGCAATGGCTATAGCGGAAGAACATTAAGCATGTTTGCAAAAGGAGAACTTTCTCCAAGATCAAGAGGATTTATTAGGCGTGGTTACAAGGATGGGTTAACACCTGATGAATATTTCTTACATGCAATGACTGGAAGAGATTCATTAACTGATACTGCCTTGAGAACTCCTAAATCAGGTTACCTATACAGAAGACTTTCAAGCGCATTACAAGATTTGAAAGTTGAATATGATAATTCAGTAAGAGATGCTAATGAGAATGTTGTTCAATTCTTATATGGTGAGGATGGAATTGATGTCTCAAAGAGTGAAGGCGGAAAAATCAATGTTGCTAGAATAATAAAAGAAACAATTGGAGACCAATAACAATGACATTTGATAAAGAATTTCAATTACCAGAGCATTTAATTCAGGAAGTAGATGAACAGTGCAAGAAAGCAAAACTTTCTGACAAGCAGAAAAAGGAAGTTATGAAAAAGGTTCTTGATAGTTTTGATAATGCAAGAATTGCTCCTGGTGAAGCTATTGGCATTGTAACAGCTGAATCAATTGGAGAGCCTAGCACTCAGATGGTTATTAGTTCATTCCACTTTGCTGGAGTTGCGGAGATGAATATCACAGTAGGTTTATCAAGATTAATTGAAGTTTTTGATGCTCGTAAAAATCCAAGCACACCTAGAATGATGCTTTATCTTAAACCAAAATATGCTAAAACTAGCGAGATGGTTAAAGAAATAGCAATGAAAATCAAAGAGAGCAAAATTGTTGATGTTGCTTCTGAAATATCAATAAATATTGCAAGAAGCAATGTTGAGATTGTACCTGACAAGAAAAAAATGAAAGAATTAGAAATTAAACATTCAGAGATTGTTTCAAAATTAATGGAAGGATTAAAAGGAATTGATGTCAAAGACAATAAAGATTCAATTATTTTAAAACACAAAGAAAAAGACTTGCCATTAACTGAGATTTACAAGCTTAAAGAAAAAGCAAAAACGGTTCATGTCAAAGGAATCAAAGGCGTTACACATGTTTTACCAGTTAAAGAGGGTGATGAATTTGTCATACACTGCGCTGGTTCCAATATAAAAGATGCTCTTTTCATGGATGAGATTGATGGAACAAGAGTTATTACAAATAATATTTTCGAAATTGCAAGTGTTTTAGGCATCGAAGCTGCAAGAGCTGCAATAATTGATGAAACCTTGAAAGTTATTGAAGGACAGGGCATTGATGTTGATATAAGACATATCATGATGCTTGCTGATGTAATGACAAGGGGCGGAGTAATTAAAGGAGTTACAAGAACTGGAATTACTGGAGAGAAAGAGAGCGTTATTGCAAGAGCCAGCTTTGAAACACCAATAAAACATATTGTAAATGCAAGTTTAATTGGAGAAAAAGATGACTTGTTAAGCGTCTTGGAAAATATCATGTTAAATCAACCTGTGCCATTAGGAACAGGACTTCCAGGCTTAGTTGCTAAGTCTGAGAAAGAGGTTGTTGGAAATAATTTCAGAACCTCTAATAAATTAGAGGAAAAATAAATGGCAAATGAATTAAAAGAAGATTTAAAGAAAGGAAAACCAATTTACGGAACTGAAAATACCGTCAAGAAAATTAAACTTGGAAAAATGAAAAAAATATATGTATCATCCAATTGCAAGGATAAACAAACATTAATGCTCTATGCCAGACAATTCGGCGTAGAGGTTGTTGAATTAGAAGAAAACAATGCACAACTTGGTGTTATTTGCAAGAGGCCTCATTTAATTTCTGTTTTAGGTTTCCAATAAAAAATGAAATCGATGAAAATTGAAATTTTCAGGCTGCTCAGAAATCAAGAATTTTTGGCACACAGAAAATGCGTAACATTTTCAAGTGTTTCATTTTTGGAGCAAAAATGAAATTAAATATTGAAACAATCGGACACATTAATCTATTTGAAAAGCTGACAGGAGCAAGAGTAAAAGACTCTTGGGTTGAGAATGAATTTCTTGTTTTTTTAGTTGAGGAAGGAAATGTTGGTCGCGCTCTTGGAAAAGATAATACTAATTTAAGAAAAGCTGAATCTGTTTTCAAGAAAAGAATAAGAATAATTGGTTTTTCTGATGATAGCTGCAAATTTGTAAGCAATTTGATTTATCCAAACAAAGCAGATGACATAAAAGAAGATGGAAATAATATTTTAATCTATGCCCAAGATGTCAAGTTAAAAGGCAGGATTTTTGGCCGTGACCGCGAGAATTTGAAAAAAGTAAATGAGATTATAAAAAGATATTTTTCTTTAGTGAATGAAGTGAAGGTTGTATGAATAAATTTTTGATTTTAGGAGTGATATTATGTTTGTTTTTAGTTGGATGTTCTCAACAGACAAAACAGCTAGAGCAAAAACAGGCAACAGGAAATAGTGTTGTTATAGAAAATTTTGCTTTTAATCCAACTGAATTGACTATTAATGTGGGGGATACAGTAACTTGGAAAAATCAAGATTCAGCACCACATACTATAAAGACTGTAAACAATGAATTTGAGAGTAATAATTTGAATAAAGGTGATGAATTTGGTTTTAAATTTGACAAAGCTGGAGAGTATAATTATATTTGCAGCATTCATCCTTCAATGAAGGGTAAAATCACAGCAAGATAGTTGTTCTTGATTTGCGATATTTTTATAAATTCTTAGGTTTTTCACATTTCATGAAAAATATATTAATAACTGGCGGAGCGGGATTTATTGGCACTAATCTAACGGATAAACTGCTTTCTAACGGAGATTCTGTTATTTCTTTAGATAATTTTTATTCCGGAAAATTGGATAATATAAAACCTTTTTACAATTATGGAGAGAAATTTAAATTTTTACCTCTGGATG
>CAYHUT010000129.1:2569-2942 GCA_964359835.1 Candidatus Woesearchaeota archaeon | reverse complement strand
TTGGAAAACAGAAAACCACGCACTTTAGTGTGTGGATGAATGTTTTCTGTTTTCGGCATCCCAAAAATGTTATACATTTTTGTGATTCTCAACAATCAAGATGTAAACTTTTCCAGGTAATTTTGGTGCTGCTTTTTCAAGTGCAGCTTTTGCCATATTAACTTTTTCTTTGTCAACCCATGCAATAAATATTGGCATGTCTCTCTTGACTTGTGCAGCCATAGCAACAACTTTTCCAAATGAGTGAGCCATACCTGTCTGAAGTCTATCAGCGTGTGCTCCACCTAACATCCTATTTTCTCTAAGAGCATGATGTGGGAAAACATTTAATCTTAAAAAATAATTTCCAAGCATTTCGCTTTCCATAGTTCTA
>CAYHUT010000129.1:0-2559 GCA_964359835.1 Candidatus Woesearchaeota archaeon | reverse complement strand
TACCCAAATTCTTTTCCAATGACCTGTTACAGGTTAATCTTGCAGATTCAAGTGAATTAGCTCTTATCTGCAAGCTTCCAGCAGAAACTAATTTTATTTGATGAGTTGCATTTTTTATTTTATCTTTATTACCCATTTCAAATCTTGCAATTTTATGAGGGGGAATAGTTCTGATATAATTTTTCTTTTTATATTTTGACTTTCTTGTATAAGGTCTTTCAACCCTTCTATAGCAAGTTCCTTTTCTTAGTCCTACCATTATTCCAACCTTACCTTATTTCCAATTGCCTGTCCAGGAATTCCTTTTTCAAATTGAACACGAACCTTTCCAATATTTCCATGGACGCCAGAAACAACACCTTTGATTTCTTTTCCTGCAGGTGATTTCCATAAAACTTTTTTATTTAGAATAGTTTTAGCTTTATCATTTGTTATAACGCCTACAACTTGTACAATTGCTTGATGTGTATTTTGCGTTCTTTTTCCACGCCTAAAATGTAATATTTGTCCTTCCATTGAAAATCTCCATTTTCATGGTTCCGAAAATCTCATTTTCCAGAACCATTGAATTTTGGCATTTCTAATCATTTATAAATCTTATGTCAAGGTATGTACCTTGATCATCCTAAAAACAATATACATTGTTTTTATGATTATCTGAAGATTTTATTTTTAGCAGTATTTCCCAAAAGCTTCAAAAATTCTATTTTTAACCTTCCGAAAAAACCTTTTTTTCGTAAGCTTTATAAAAGGGCGTTTACACACATTTTACATGACCAAGAGAATCGGCGGCTTTCGCAGGAAGACAAAGCATAAGCTTTCAAAATCTGTGCGAACGAAAGGGAAGGTAAGTTTGAGAAATTATTTTCAGACTTTTAAAACTGGAGACCAGGTTTACTTAGTAGGTGAATCGAGTGTCCATGAAGGGATGTACTTCCCCCGATTTTATGGTCGTGCTGGAATCGTTATTGGAAAACAAGGAAAATGTTATCAAATTAAAATTAAAGATGGTGGCATGACAAAGCAATTAATTGTTCATCCAATTCATTTGAAAAAATTATAAAGGTCTAAAACAAAATGGCAGATATTGAAATAATTTCACAGACACCGCTAACTTTAGCAGAGGTTAAAGTAAAAGTTGAAAAGATGTCTTCAAAGAGCAAAGAAGAACCATCAGCAAGAGTTTTGAAAGTAAAAGACTACTTGACTGAATTTGCAGCACTTGAAACAAAAGAAGTAAAAGAGTTAAAAGAAAAATTAGAGACTCTTGGAATACAAAGATTAAAAGACAGAATCATAATCAAAATCATAGACATACAACCACGAACAGTAGACGAGTTAAAAATCTTGTTTGCAGGCGAAAACGTAACCTTAAAACTTGAGGATTTAACAAAGATATTAGAAGCAACACAAGGTAAATAAAAATGCATTTATTAGATCAAGACTATGGCAAAGGAAGAACAAGCGATAATATTGGATTTTCTGCCGAACGGCTATCCGTTCGACAAAAGGCCCTTCCACAAGAAGACGCCCATAGCGCAAGCAATTGGTAAAGAGACTTACGTTCTATTAGAATTAGTCCCAAAAAAAGATTGTTTCTTGCAACCATTGGAAGAAGTTTACATTGGAGATGGCAAAAGGGATAAAATACACCATATACTGGGAAGAATACTTCCATCAAAGTTAACTGAAACTGCTAAAACAGAAGTAACTTTTGTAATAAATGATATTATAATGAAGAACGAACAAAAATTCGTGGATTTTTTTAATAAAGCAGGTCCAATTAATACTAGAAGACATCAGCTTGAACTTTTACCAGGTGTTGGAAAAAAACACATGCTTGAACTATTAGATAAGAGAGATGAAAAACAATTTGAGAACTTCGCAGATATGAAAGCAAGAGTAAGTTTACTTCCAGACCCTGAGAAAATAATACTTAAAAGAATCTTAATGGAACTAGAAGGAACTGAGAAATATTATTTATTTGTTAAGTTGAATTAGTTCTTGGTAATTTACATCGGCATAAAGTTTATAAACCCTTGACTAATCCAAAATTTACAATTAGGAGAATAAATATATAATGACTGAACAAAAACCAGAATTAAGAGCATTTTTTAGAGTTCTAAATACAGATCTTGAAGGCGCTAAATCTATTGTTCAAGCATTAACAAAAGTTCATGGTATAAGTTTTTCACTTGCAAATGCAATATGCATTTCTGTTGATATTCCAAAAACAAAACAAGCTGGGTCATTATCCGATGCTGATGCCAAAAAAATAGAGGCATTTGTAAAAGAATTAAAATTCCCAAAATGGATGTTCAACAGAAGATTAGATCCTGATTCAGGCGCAGACAAACATCTTTTAGGCGCAGATTTAAAATTCACAAAAGATAATGATATTAAAATGATGAGAAAAATAAAATCCTACAAAGGATTAAGACATTCATTAGGCCAGCCAGTAAGGGGCCAGAGAACAAGAAGCCACTTCAGAAAGGGAAGTGCTGTTGGTGTTCAGAAACAAAGAATAGTCTCACCTGCTAAATCTAAAGATGGGGGCAA
>CAYHUT010000128.1:0-2956 GCA_964359835.1 Candidatus Woesearchaeota archaeon | reverse complement strand
TTATCACAAGGAATATTGCCGAAGTATTCCGGCAAGTGCGCTGATATAAAAAAAGAAATCGCTCAAGAAAAAGTTATAGCAGGGGAGACGCATATTGTTAGATTGCGGGTACCGAATAAAAAAATAACTTTTAACGATCTGATAAAAGGAAGAATAGAATTTGACGCTGGTTTGATGGGTGATATCCCGATAGCCAAAGATTTAGGTACCCCGCTTTATAATCTTGCTGTTGTTATAGATGATGAAGAGATGAAAATAACTCATATCATAAGAGGGGATGATCATATATCTAACACTCCTAAGCAGATAATCATACAAGAAATCTTAGGATTTAAAATGCCTGTTTATGCTCACCTGCCTTTAATTTTAGGTCCGGACAAAAGCAAGCTTTCCAAAAGACACGGAGCCACCTCTGTTATTGAATATAGGGAAATGGGATATCTTCCGTCCGCGTTGGCAAATTTTATCGCTATGCTGGGCTGGGGGCCTAACTCTGACAAGGAATTATTCGCGCTCAACGATCTTGAAAAAGAGTTTGATATTGAAAGGATACATTCTTCCGGAGCGATTTTCAATATCCAGAAACTTGACTGGTTTAATGCTCAGCATATTAAGAAAATCTCAAACGAAGAGTTGGTGGAATTTTGCATCCCTTACTTGCTTGAAGCTGGACTTATAAGTGAAAAAACAGATAGAGAGTGGCTGAATAAAATCATAGCACTTGAAAAAGAACGGATTAAAAAAATTACCGATATCGTTAAATTAATCGATTTCTTTTTTATTGTTCCTAACTATCCGGCGGATTTATTAGTTTGGGGAAAAAGCGATAAGTCAAAGATGCTAATCAGCTTAAAGGCGTCATTGTCGGCATTAAGCGATTTAGATGTTGATCAATTTACAATCGCGAACATTAAAGATATACTTTCTCAAATTGCTGAAAAATCTAGCAATGGAGAGGTGTATTGGCCTATCCGCGTTGCCTTATCAGGCAAGGCTGCGTCTTTAGGTCCTCTGGAGATCGCCGAAACGTTAGGTAAAGAAAGAACCATTGAACGGTTAGTTTTAGCAATAAATAAATTAGAGGATTGTTAAATTAATAAATATTTATCATATTTTTATTTAAATTGAATTTTAGCAAAACAATTATAGTTGGCGTTTTAATAACGATATTGACCGTGGGATTTTTTATAGCGCCGGAAATAACCAATGGAGAAACTATTGATGAATTACGCCAACAGATCAAAGACAGAGAACTAGAGATAAAAGAGTTAGAATCTAAATCGGCTCAATATAAAGAAAGCCTGAAGATTACAAGTAAAGAAAGCAATACTTTAGCGCATCAAATCAGTCAAGTGGAAAATTCAATCGCTTATTTAAATCTACAAATAAAAACCACCCAGATTAAAATTATAGAAACGACTTTAAAAATAGAATCGTTTAAAAGCCAAATAATTGAAAAAGAAGTTAATATTGAGGATAGAAAGGAAAGGCTAACATCAGCTATTAAAATGATGTATCAGCTTAATACGGATAATATAATAATTCTTGCTTTAGCAACTAAAAACTTTTCTGATCTTTTTAATCATAAAGAATATCTTAATAATCTGCAAAAAGAAATAAGAAACAATCTTGATGATTTAAAGGGATTAAAACGGGAGCTGGAAGCGTTTAAAGCAGATCAAGAAAATGAGAACCGTGGGTTGAAAAGCTTATATGATAATCTGGGAGACCAAAAGACAATCACTCAGGGGGTGAAAAATGAAAAAGATAAGTTATTAAATCAAACAAAAAACAAAGAAAAGGAGTATCAAAAATTGATTTCCAGTATTGATCAACAAAGAAAAGGAGTGGAACAAGAAATAAATGTTTTGGAGGCAAAATTGCGTCAAGCTATTGATAAGAGTAAGTTGCCGGTCGGAAAAGGTATTTTACAATGGCCAATCACTAATACGATGATGACTCAGGGATATGGCAAGCCCAATTGGAACGCCGCTTATGATTTTCATAATGGGATAGATCTTCGCGCGGCAGTCGGCACGCCCATTAAAGCCGCTCTTTCCGGAAAAATAGTTGGAGTTGGAGATAACGGACGATACTCTTACGGTAAATGGATCGCGATTGATCATGGGAGCTTCAATATCGTAACTCTTTATGGGCATTTATCTTTACAAAAAGTTAAAGTTAATCAAATGGTTGAAACCGGCGATGTTATCGGTTATTCAGGATCAACCGGTTACTCTACCGGCCCGCATTTACATTTCTCTGTTTTCACATCAGAAAGCTATATGCTGTTAGAAAGCTCAAAGGTTGCAAATCTATTTATTCCTATCGGAGCAACTATTAATCCTTTGGATTATCTATGATATAACGAGTAACGACGCAAAAGATATATTGTGCGACACATAGTATTAAAGAAAAGTGCCACTATATACCCTATTATATAATGGCACTAAAAAATAATCTAAATTAGTAGATACTTCTTGTTTTTAATTTTCTTTTCACAAAAAGCGTTGGACGCCAAGGGTAACGTAAAAAAACTGAGCCGAAGCTGATCGCTTTAACTCCAAACTCGCGAATCATCGCGATATCGTCAAAATCCCACATATCGGGGCCAATTACCGGAATCTTGCTTATTCGCGCAAGACGGGCCGCTAAATGCCAATTATACCGTTGAGCAACTCTTCCTGACACGGCGCCCTCTATCCCTAAGCGCGCGAAAGGACTTGGTTGATCAGGAAAAATTAAAGACCAAGGCACGCTATTGATGGAAAATGCCTCAACTACACCTTCGGCTTGTCGCGCTATTATTTCAACGTCTTGAGTGACGGAAATCTTTAAAATAATCGGGTGACGACTCGCCTTTTTCACCCAACGAAAACCCTGTATGATTTTTTGCGTATTGACGGGCAAGCACTCTCCGGTATTTGGGCAGGATGTATTTATTTCTACTCCAACG
>CAYHUT010000127.1:0-3014 GCA_964359835.1 Candidatus Woesearchaeota archaeon | reverse complement strand
ACCTGGAATGCATTGATTATTAAAAAGCAATCAAGCAACACTGCTATTTTATAGAAGAGCTCATCCCTGTTTTTCAAAATAATTGTTGGACAGTCTGAGTAGTTTTTGCTATTGAATAATCATAGTTTATCCTAATCTCAGCTATTTAGAAAAATCTATATTATTTTAAAAAATAAAAATCTAAATAACTTTCTTTCCATTATCTTCAATATGAATGCAGGTTACAGGACAGGCTTCAGCTGCTTCTTTATTGCAACCCATTGATGCAACTTCTAAAGTAAATTTATTTCCTGCTTTTTTTGCACCCCTAAGAATGGCTTTTCCCTCATCATTCATCTCCCAATATTGGGCACATATTGCAGCGCATGCACCGCAACCAATACATTTTTCATGTTCTTGTGTTATTTTTATTTTTCCCATATGTGAATCACCAATATATTCAAGAATTAATGGATTTATAAAATGTTTGGTGCAACTCTTTAATAATATTTACCTTTTTTCAAATTCTTTGGCAATTAAAAGATATTTATTTATTGTATTCTTGCTAAATTTCTTAGTTTCAACATCACTAAACTTCTTTAATAGTCTTATTCTTGTATCTTTATCAAAAACTTCTTCAACTAAAGGATAAAGTATAGAATCTTCCTTGAATATATGCTCTTTCAAGAGATCGGCATATCCTCTTGCATTTTTAATAATATTTTCTTTATTGCTAGTTATTAAACTTTCTGCCATTCCCTTAACAAATTCTCTTCCAAGTTCATGTTCATATAACATCTGTTCAACAGGATTACAATGCAAATCACTATTTACTTTATTAAATTCAACAAATAATAAATCCTCTTCTTTAGCATGATGAAATTTATCAGCGTAATTTTTTATAAAATCAATGGCCTTTTCAAAAAACTTTTTATCTATCTGCCCGCCTTTTTCTAGCTTATCTGATTCTTCAATAAGAGCAGTAATAACTTTAAGTATATTCTCGTGCTCTTTAGATAATACCTTGGTGGGTGTTGTTGTTTTTATCATTTTTATAGTTAGTATAAAAAAGAAACT
Organism: Candidatus Woesearchaeota archaeon; assembly: GCA_964359835.1. Taxonomy (GTDB): domain Archaea; phylum Nanobdellota; class Nanobdellia; order SCGC-AAA011-G17; family GW2011-AR18; genus CAYHUT01. The sequence goes on along the minus strand of CAYHUT010000127.1, from coordinate 1,958 downwards.
AATATAAATAGGGAATAGTTTCCTAAAGGATATTATGGATAAGAACTGCACAATCTACAAAACAGCTGATTTTATAGGGAAAAAATGGACTCTTTTTATAATTCTTGAACTTTACAAAGAGAATTTAAGGAGTAAAAGATTTTTAGAATTGAAAAATAATTTGCCCAAAATCACTCCAAAAATACTCTCCTTAAGACTGAAAGAACTTGAAGCAATAGGTTTAATTACAAAAAAAATATATACGAAAAGCTTTCCAATCAGATGCGAATATTCTTTAACAGAAAGTGGAAAAGAATTTATAAATGTAGTAAAATACATTAAAAAATGGGCATTAAAATGGAAATTAAATAATTCTGTATGTGAATCTACTGATTGTAAAAACTGTAAAATCCCAAAAGAACACACCTTTTCAAACCATGCACTTTAGTGCATGGTTGGTGTGTTCTTTTGTGATTGCGATAGAATAGTTTCTAATCTTTCATCAGTTCTTAATAATTGGAATTTGTGTTTCTGTGCAATGGATTTTACCAAATTCTTTATCCTTTCAAAATCCTCTTCTGAATATAATCTAATAGTTCCAAATTTAAGGCCATCAACAAAATCCTCTGTAGTTATCCCAAACACATATTTTTTCATTATTGGATGTCTTGAAAATACATAACCATATCTTACATCGTGAAAATCCCTGTCAAAATCATCTTTCATAATAGATTCTTTGTAACCGACTCTTTTTACAATAATAGAAGGGTGTTTGAATGAATCCCATTTGAAAACTAAACCAACTGGCAATTCATTGTCTGGAAGTCTTCTGTGTACTTTTATAACTCTTGTATAATTTGTTTCAAATCCGCATTTAGAACACTGATACTCTTTTGGTTTTTGTTTTAAGAGTTGGTACATTTTAAAATAAAAAATAAGCCTTAATATTAAGGCTGAACGTAAACTTGTGCTTCTTCTGTTGCGCATTCGCCGTCTTCATCACATGCAGTTATTCCAAGCACGTAATTGTAGTCAGCTGAAGGCCATCCATCCATTACAATAGATTGACCATTTCCAGCGCATAGGTTTACGTAACCTTCCAAATCTGCGCAGTATTCGCTAATTGCTCTGTTTGTTGGGCTAGTAGCAGTTGCTTGAATATTTAATTGCTGATCCATTAAAACTGAAGCATAATTTGTTTCTACTCCGTTTAATGTGTATTTGATAACTGGCTTGTTTGAACCACCATCAATTGCGCCATCTAAACTACCATCAATTTCGCCAGCATCTGCATTTAGAACATCTTCTAATGAAACATCGGCTAAAGCTGCGTCCATATCTGAAGAATCTAATGTTCCAGCATCTGAAACAGCTGCATCGTAACCAGCGTCAAAAGAATCTTCTAAGGAAGCATCGGCTAAAGCTGCGTCCATCTCTGAACCATCTAATGTTCCAGCATCTGAAACAGCTGCATCATAAGCAGCATCTAAAACACCAGCATCTTTGATACCTGCATCTTGAACTCCAGCGTCTAGAATCATTGAACCTGCATCATAAGCAGCATCTAAAACACCAGCATCTTTGCCAGCATCTTGAACTCCAGCGTCTGGAATCATTGAACCTGCGTCGTAATCTGTATTTGTAATTTCATCTTGAGGTACAGGACTATTTTTATTTTTATTTGCTAATTCATCTGTTCCGCAACCAAATACTGAATAAGCTGCTATTGCTCCTGATAATATAGTTGCACCGATTAATTTTCTTGTATTTTTTACATTCATTTTTAATTCCTCCGAATTTATTAGATGGTCATGAAAATTTAATTTTCAACAACCTTCGAATTTGTTTATTATTAATTTATTATAACCTCATAATTTTTTTGCGACGCGTACCCCGAGACCAGCATCAGCGTAAGTAGGGACCCCATAGCAATAGAGGAGAGCCCCGTCTGAAAGGGCCCAGAACCCAGCAACAGCACC
>CAYHUT010000126.1:0-3035 GCA_964359835.1 Candidatus Woesearchaeota archaeon | reverse complement strand
AATCTATTTTTGTTGCAATTCCAGGAGTATCAACTAAATTAAATGTTAATTCTTTTCCTTTTGATTTAATATTTATCTTTTCCTTAACAACAATCTCTCTTGTCTCATGTGGAACAGGTGAAACAGAACTCATTTCCTCACCTAACCAATCAATACAAACCTTATTTGCTAATGTTGATTTTCCTGCATTTGGAGGACCATAAATTCCTAATTTAACATGCTTTCTTCCCTTGAATAACTTAGAAAATAATCCGCTAAACAACCCTTTTATTTTTGCAATCATTACTTTCTTAATAAAACTGCGATTTAAAAACGTTTTGGTGGTGCAGTGTATAAATCTAGCACTATTTTAGGTGTACTTCAACAACATCTTTAGAATCTAATACATGTTCCAAACCCACTGAAGTTGCATTGTGCTTTACAGATGGGCCCCAAATCCTAGCATATTTAAACTTCTCCAAGAAATCCTTGTGAACTCGCTCAGCTAAATCTTTTACAGTTGAACCTTTTTTCAAGCAAACAGGAGGCCAGTCAGCTTTCTTGCCAGGCATTTTTGTCTGCACATAAACTAATTCCAATTTATCCCAGACAGTCTGTTTAAAATCTTCAAGAGAACAAATTTTATGAATAGTATTTACATAGCTGAATTTTTTATTTACAACAACAACACATTTTTTTGGATAAACGCCAGGTTTAGGCATGCCGTCTAAAATAATGCCTCCTTTTCTTAATTCATGCTCAATTAATTTTAATTGTATTAAAGGATTTTCCAAACCATCTAAAATAACAACAATCAAATCAGATTCACGCATAATAGCAAATAAACTCGGTCCTTTTTCAGAATTATAAAACCCATCAAAAACAGCAGGTATCTCAACTAATTGAATTTTAACACCTTCATAATCCATTGCACCCTGTTCAGGATTAGTTGTTGTAAAAGGATAACTTGCAACATCAATTTTTGAACCAGTTAATTTATTCAAGATAAAAGATTTCCCAGAATTAGTCATCCCAAGCATAACAACTTGGGCAGCTCCCTCTTTCTTAATTGAAAAAGCTCCGCCGCCTTTCTTCTTTGCAGTTCTCTCTTTCTCTTCCTTCTCTTTTAACTTGGAAATTTTCTGTTTAATTTCATTTAACAAACCTTCAGAACTCTTGTGCTTTGGGGCAAGAGCATACATTTTATCCAAACATCTTAACTTTTCTTCAGTTGTCTTAGCTCTCTGGAATTCAACTTCAGCTGCTCCGTATTCTGGTCCTGCATTTGTTGGCATGCTAATAAACCTCCAAGGTTTTTAGCATAACAAAAATTGCTTTGCAATTTATTGACATGGATATAAAAAAAGAATGTGGTTAATAAAAGTTTTGTTATAGAGAAGTTTGAATAATCGTCTTTCAGTCAAACTTCGCTATATAGAACTTTGCTTTTTTTATTAAAAAATAGGATTATGCAAAGTTCTCTATGCTCTTGTAACTTGTTTTGAATCTGGAATCAAGAAACTAATTATGCCTTGAGGTTTTTCAGTTGCAAATGCTTTATCAATATACTTTTGCGGGGAAACGTAATCTAATTTTGCTTGCCTAAGTATATAATCATATGTGGATTGACAGAAAAGAGATTTACCAAGATTAATAAGAGACAATGCGAGTTCATCATGATACCCTTCATTATTGAAACCATACGCATCCAATTTATGAGCAATATACCTTTCAATCTCAATATAAATCTGATTAGCATACCATTTTTGATTTTTATCAAAACCATTGACTTTTTGTCTAACTTCTTCTTCAAGCTGTCTAACAGGCTTATTTGCATAATTAAGTTTAATTATCGTTTTTAAAGGGTTTACTTCTTCCATTTTAGTTTATCCCTCTTTATTTTAGCTAATACTGTCACCCGCTTTTGTTTAAATACTTTTTCAAAAAGAAACCTATTGAAACTTAGTGAAATTTACTTTTTTTCCCATCAAAAATTGCTTTGCAATTTTTTAGCATATCAAAAGATTTTTCTCTCGTGAGAGAAAAAGGTTTTGCTCCGAACGGGAATTTCGTGAGCATCATTTTCGAATCTCGCTGCCTGCTAAACTGCTCGCAAAGCTGCGCGCTTTCTCGGTGACGCTCGATTCGAACCCGTGTCATAGGCTCGAGAAGCCCATATCCTTGACCGGACTAGACGATCGGAGCAAGTAATAAAAGAATTAAATGAATCTTTAAAAACCTAACTATTTCTTGAGATTGAGAAATTCCGCAAAAAGATTTGCTATTTAAATGCTTTGTCATAATCCCATGTTAGTAACACATCGGACAACCATAAGAAAGATTTATTAAGGGAATTTTGTTACAAACATTAGGTATAAGAACAAATACCAGGAGATGACACTAAAATGGTTGAAGCAAGATGCATGAAATGCAAAAAACAGGTTGAAATGAAAGATGGTAAAGAAGAGACAATGGCCAACAAAAGACAGGCTATGCGCGGTGTTTGTCCTAAATGCAATACCACGGTATTCAGAATTTTAGGTATGAAAAAGAAGTAATAGGGTAAAACCTATTTCTTTATTTTTGATTTAAATAATGTTACCACATATTCAAAGAAGACCTATTATTTCATATACTTTAGATTTACTTTATGGAGCAAGTCAATATCCTTGCGGTTTTGTTAAACCATTTGTTGTTCAAGGCTATTTTAATAAAGATGAAATGGGTATATATCAAAAAATATTCTTTAATGAACTGCTAAAATCCGAATTTAAAAGAACATACTGGCAATTAGTATTTCCAAATCAAACAGCAGGTTTAGTTAAAAAAATCCCCCCTACAAATGAAGGAATTGATGAATATCACATAAGGTTCTACAACGATGGAATCATCGATTGTGAATTAGAGGTAAATAGATTTAATGGTTGGCATTGGGTCGGTCCTAAAAAACATAATATAGAATTATTAGAAAATATTTTAAATAATAATCCTAATTTATCTTTAGAATTGAACAAAAAATGAACTTCTCAAAATTTGAAGAAAAAATTGGCATAAAG
>CAYHUT010000125.1:0-3050 GCA_964359835.1 Candidatus Woesearchaeota archaeon | reverse complement strand
GTGGAGACTACACAATCACAAGGAGCATACTTGATGAACTCAGACAAAAGTTTGGATACTCATTATGGTATTTGGAGACACTTACCGGAGTTCTGGAACTAACAGAAGGATTCGAATCGCAAAAAATCTTTGCACAGGAAATTTATCTAGACACGAAATTGTCGTACGAACTGCGTCTAATAGCGTACTATTTTAGCGTACGTGCAGAGAAGAGCGTTTCTCCAGATCGCTACCAGTCTATTTTAAGGAACAAGCTTCCAATTATTTTTGATCTTGGTAATGATTTGGGGCAGTACTATGCTTTCCGTTTGAACTTCTTCGGTGCAGTGCGGTTTCACAACTTCGAATCAATACTCGTTTTAGAGCGCAATAGCTCAATTATCGATAGGTATTTAACATTCATTCGGATATGTCAAGTCATTCTGGCAGACCCTGATTTGGAGTCTCACGTACGAAAGCTTATTGCTCCACTTGAGCTACTCGTCGGGAAGATACATGACAAGAGGTTGTTAAATATCGCCACAGCCCTTGGTATGGACGTAGGGCATGAAGATACATCTTTGACCAAAAAACTTGTTTCTTATGCAGATCATTATTCTGCTGCAGAGTACGCGGAATGTATACGGTCAATCGGAGAGTTCCCTGATGATGTACAGAGCAACTTGGAGATGTTTGAGATTGCCGCTAAAGCGTCAGCACGTATGGTTGATGCCAATTTTCCAAGTAATCTCTCTGCAACGAAGGTTTTGTTACTGTCACGACTAAGAGAGATTATTCTAAAGACAGCTCGGAGTCAGGATACTTTTCATGAACTACTAAGACTATGCTTCTTGTTTCAAGGACATTCTTGGGCAGCACAACTGTTTACGTTTTTGATGCGTGAATACCGACACGGAACCTATACCGTCCCAAAGAGATATGTGTTATTAGGGGATTTAAATGGCATCCCCTTCAATCCACGAATTAGTTTTTCTATTAAACATCTGCATGCGCAGAAAAAATTCTTTACAAATCTTAATTTACTTGTAGGTGACTCGCTTACGAAGGCGTTATATGAAATTTATGCGGGGCGCGATTCAGCAGCGATACAGGCACTAATTCAAAGAAAACTTCCTGAATCACGGGCGAACAAGTACGCAGGGTATGTGCATGCAGCAAAAAATGAGTTTTCATCTGCAGAAAATAGGTTTTTAGCTTTATGCGTGACTGGCAGTCCGCTGGATTACCAGGACGGCCTTGAGGGGCTAGTTCACGTATATTTAGACAGCGGACAAATAGGAAAGGCAGTCGACTCGTTAGTAGATGGGGTTTTGCATAATGCTCACATACGAGCACGACTTCCTGTCGATGAAACTCTGGAAGGCGTGGAGAGAGAAAAAAATCCAGAAATTTCAAAAAATATATCGGTGCCTATTCTCTATGACATTTATTTTCGCACGGCTGGAGGGGAAAGAGATGTAAGACGTTCGCTAGCCTATGAGGAGTTCTTAAATGCGCATGACTTTACGCGTCCAAGCCAGCTTCGTTCTTTTATAGGGCAGCTCGAAGACAGGCGGTTGATATACTTCCTCCGATATGTATGTGTCGTATCCGTAATGAATACCTCAACGGTATTTGAAGGCTCGGAGGATCTTGAGAATGAGCGAATTGCGGTTTGTCAGATACTTACAGATATCGATCCGGAAAATGCATCAATATATTCAGAGGAAATCAAGGGAATTACGCAGCAATTGATGATTAGTCACGGTATGCGGGAGATTGAGCGCGGGAAGATCTACGTAGATATCGACGGTATAAAATCAAGTGTCGAAGCAGAAGGAAAAGAAGTCTTTTCACGTTTCCGAGAATTTCAGAATTTGCCATCATTAGAGACGGGGATGGAGGAAATTGTCTTAGCGCTGACTCAGCTAGTTGATCCGAAAAAGTTCAGAATTCTTTTGCCCGGTAATGAGAAATACGAGACGTTTAAACAATTTTATCGCGCAATTAGGGACGCATTCGTATCTAGTAACGAATACGGGCTTGATGGTTATGTAAGTGTTGGAATTCGGCATGGAACGCTTTCTGGACAGTTGCGAAGTGCATTTGAACGAGAGGAGTTGGTTACGCAGCGAGATAATCGCGGTGTCTATAAGGAAAATGTCTATTGGCGTGAAACATTGAATAATGAAGAAGTATCAGCGGTTACTTTGAAAGATGTTATGGCGAAATTCAATGAGTTTTCAAAAAGCGTCGATGACCTGATTAACCGAATTCGAAATGTAGAATTTCAAATTAAGACAGAAGAAAAGAACCCCAATGGTCTCTTTGATTTCTCAATAACGGACCTTGAATTACTTTCTCTGCAGAGAAAAGTGACACCAGGCACGAGTCACGAGGAAGCAGTCAACTATGTGATTGAGAAGCTTTGGGAGCTTACAGATCGTTCATTGAGCAGAATTCAACACCGAATTACAGACCACAAACAAGAGTTTAGTAGACTATTTGATACTCTACAGCAGGATACGCGGACTCTCTTTGGCCTGCAGCGGTATCCGGTGTTAGATGACGCGATTGCTCGGTCACGGACAGCAATTCAAGAAGAATTGGATAAAGTGGGTGTGTGGTTTACAAGATCAAGCGGGGAAAATATCGCTGACTTTCAAGCAACATTCCCAATCGATATAGCGATTCAGGCAGTAAACAACATTCATCCTACCCGTAAGGTTTCTCCTAACAAGGTAATAATGGGCGACCGCGTCCTTAGCGGTAAATCTCTGAGGAGTCTAGTGGGGATTATTATCATGTTGTTGGAAAATGCGATTACGCACAGCCGCATGCCCGATTGTGCACCCGATATGAGCATAGAATGCGATTGTGATGAGAAAGGCTTCAAATTAAGAATTACGAACGAAATCAGCTCAGAGGTAAAGGTCAAAGATGAAGCAAGAAAGGTAAAAGAAATTATCAGCAAGATAACAGTAGCCAAGAAATCGACAGATATGGTCAAAAAAGATGGAGGAAGTGGGTTCTATAAAGTGGCTAAGATATTGACGACAGATCTTGGTTGC
>CAYHUT010000124.1:0-3164 GCA_964359835.1 Candidatus Woesearchaeota archaeon | reverse complement strand
TAAAGGTTTTGGATACGGATGTTAAACTTGGAGACGATAAGGTGAGCCAAAAGCAAAAAGACAATATGACGCTATTTTTAGCGCGAAATAATAATGACAACGAGCTCCTTAAACATCTACAATTTGAATTGAAAAAAAAATATTGTTAAAAGAAACCATTTAAAAAAAACATAAGTATGAAAATAAAAGAACCTGAGTATAAATACGCTTTTGCAATGCTTATTGATGATAATGAACTTGACAATTTTATCAACGAAAAAACAATAGAAGCAAATATGTTTGCAAAAAAAGTTTATGTGCACACAAGCGGTAAAAGCGCCATTGATTTTTTAAATAATTTAATTACTTTAGAAGAAAACCAATCTAATTTTTTTCCACAGATCATTTTTGTTGATATTAATATGCCAATTATGGATGGATTTCAGTTTATTGAACTTTACACTAAAAATTTGAAAGAAAAGATAAATAATCCTAAAGTTGTAATTTTAACATCCTCACTATATCCAGGAGATAAACAAAAATCAGCGGAAATTTCGAAAGATATTGTTTTCCTCAATAAACCATTAACAAAAGAAATGTTAAATACAATTTAGCTGAATTAAAAAGGCTCTTTTAGGGTCACTTTCTTTTATTTTTTTTCATAGCAAGTACTACAATATTCCCAAATACTTAGCTTTCTTTATTCAAATCATCATTCCGTTACCGTTATTTCGGTTTAGAGAGTCTGACTTTTTACTTTACTTCAAAAACCTTACATGTGTAACGTATCCTTCCTATTGAGTTTAAAGGTTTGAAAAATACGGCGTTAATTTGATAAGAATTATATCAGATGAACCGCGCCTTAAATTATACAATACTTGTAGCCGATGAAAATTACTTGGTTAATTATGAAATTAAACGTTTGTTTCAGAAAAACGGTTTTATAACTATTGAAAAAACTAAACAAGATGATATTCTAAATCTTATAAAAACTAAATCGCCCGATTTTACAATTACATGCCTGGCCTTACTTATAAAGACAAAATTTCCGGCTGATTGTATAAAATCCATTTTTCAGAATAATGATTTAAAAGGGAGTTCCGATACGATACTTCTTGATAATAAAAATAAACTGTTAGCACGGTATACAAAACCTTTTAACCCAAACGATATCCTGAATTTTATTCTTAAACATTTAAATAATACTCCACAATCTAAAATCAAACAACATGAAAACAATATCTAAACTTATGGTTATGGTGACATGCACTTTGCTTTTTACGTCGCTTAACATATTATCACAAAGTGCAGATTCAACTGCAAATGATTTTTCCGACAGCTTATTATGCCTAGAAATAAACGGAAAAATAACAAATAAAGATAAAAAGAAAAGCACTTATAAAGCAATTCTAATACATTATAATACGCCGGTTGATTCTGTTATTGTAAAAGGAAATAAATCGTTTACTTTTAGTTTAATGAGAGATGCTTATTATGCCATTAAAATTTACAAGGCAGGCTATGCACCAAAACTTATAAGTATAAGTACCTGCATTCCGAAAGAAGAATTAGATGGGGACCTACTCCGGTTCCATTTTAAAACCGCATTAATTCCGGAACATGAGTTTAACAACCTTAACGAAGAAGTCAAAGATTTTCCAATTGCCGTTGTTCTGTTCCTGAAATCGAAAAAAAATTTTTACTATAACGAAAAGTACACGTACAATATTAAAAGAACACTTTATACAAAAAATTAATTTTACAATCAATTTTGATAAATCTAAATAAATTTGCTCATGTGCATTCCTATCCGTATATTGAAGCGCTAAGTTTTTTTCGTTGTTGTGAAAACTTAAGATCTTTTACTCGTGTTTTTTTAACTTATTACTGATGACTAAAGCCATTAGGTATTATTTTATAGCTATATTATTACTTATACTCTGCGATATATCTATTGCAAATAAAAGTAATAATGACTCTTTGCAACATGCTTTAAGTAGAGTCAGGACAGATTCTGAAAAAGTTGATGTTTTAATTGCATTGGCTAAAGAGAATTCGAAGACAAATTTTCTGCAGTACATTAACGAAGCCTTGAGTTTAGCCGAGAAAATAAACTATAAAAAAGGCATAATAATTTGTAACGCTGCTTTAGGAAAATATTATTTCGAAAAGGAAAATTTCTCCACATCCCTTTTACATTGCATTATCTCCTATAATTATGCTAGGGAAATTAATGATAACAGTGGGATGGCCTATGCCTCCCTTTATATCGGCTACAACAATTACCATAACAACCCTAATATTTCCTTAAAATACTATAAGAAAAATATTGATTATTGCAGACTCGCCGGCAACAAAGCATTAGAAGCTTACGGACACAGCGCAATTGGCAATATATACGAATCGCGAAATGACGGTGCTATCGCTCTAAAAAATTACCAAATAAGTCTTAAAATACGCCGGGAAGTTGGAAGCCCTAATGAATTAGCTTCATCTTTAATTGAAACAGCAAGAGCGTTTAACATACTAAACCAATACAATAAATCATACGACTTAATTCAGGAAGGAATAAAGATTGCTGAACAGAACAAGAACAATGAACTGAATTTAGTTTATTTATACCAAATGCTAGGTCATGAATACGAAGGACGCTATAAGGATCACAAAACGGCTCTGCAATATTTTCTAAAATCTTATAATATAGTTACCGAAAATAATTTTACAGGCGAAAACAGTATTAACAGCGTAAAACCAATTGCGGAAATGTATTTTAAATTAGGTGATTATAAAAACTCCGCAACCTATTTTAAATTACATCACGACTTACTTAACGAAAACCAGCAAAGAGTAAATAAGGAATTAATAAAAACAGAAAATATATTAAAAGAGGAACTGGAAAAGGAAAAACTGGCCGCCCAAAAATCCGAAGAAGCTTTGCAAAAATCCATTCTGCAAAAAAAAGAAGCTACCAGTAAAATATTTTTGATTGCTATTTTATTTTTAATCGCTTTTGTATTTTTTATTTACCGCAATAACAGATTAAAAGAAAAACTGAATGTGAGTTTAGATATGAAAGTAAAAGAACGAACTCGTGAACTCGGCATTATAAATGAAAAACTTCTTGCATCCGAAAAAAATTTGACTGAAGCTAATCAAGAGCTCGAATCGTTTATATACAGGACTTC
>CAYHUT010000123.1:0-3181 GCA_964359835.1 Candidatus Woesearchaeota archaeon | reverse complement strand
TTCCCCAGCCTGATTCGTGGAGCATATGTATTAATTCACGTTCTAATCTTGTCCCCTTGCTTTTTGTACTCATATTTTGCAAATGATTTTAAAGTATTTAAAGATTTAGTAACACTCTTTTGTTAATTTTTCAATTTCTTCTCTTTTGCTTTGTATAAACTTTTTTGCTTCTTCTATTGAATTTTTGTTTACTGTGACTTTCAAACCTTCTTTAGCTAATCTTTTAGCTTTTTCATAAGCATTTTCGTAGTTTCTTAGCTTGAATTTTTTCATTGATAAATAATTATCTCTGTATTTTGATTGGTATGTCCATTCAAATTTATCCATTTTATATTCGCTGCCATTTACACTTATTATTACATAGAATAGATACTCTATTTTTTTATTGCCTGCGCATTTGTCCAAGGAGGTTGTTATATCCTCACTATTTACTTGCGTTCTTATTTTTATTTCTGTTTGGTTTTTTTCTCTGGCAGTATTTAGAATATTTTCTATTGTTTTTCTTCCCAATAATCGATTTATTAAAGACATTGCTTTGTTAATCGGGCTTGATAACCTTCTACGACTTTTTTTGAAACATTTAAAGGTTCTTTGTCTATACTTGCATAGAAACCATTTGCTATTAGTTTTTCTGCAATTTCAATTGCTTCTTCGAGATTTAGTTTTTTTGCTTCAAGCTCACTTAATTTATTAGTTGTTTTAAGTTCTTTTGTTGTTAAGCTAAAACCATTTGCCTTAATTTTAAGATATAATGTACAATTCCTTTCTCCGTAATGTGTAACCATTCCACCAGAACTGCCTATTGTGCTACTTTCCTCCACTTCCATTATTTTGTAGATGTCTATATTATGCCCACTATATTCCTTAGCCTTTTTCATTAATTCATCTACATTTCCAGGTATTCCAAATATTTTGTATTTTAATGTCATTTTATCTCCTACTCTTGGCTAGTTTGGTTTATAGAATTAGTTTATAAATGCTACGATTTCTTTCAGAAATAGTGCATGCTCAAAGACATTAAGTTTTTGGCAGGTTATTAATTAAGGAAAAGAGGAAAAATTAAATATCTCTGGGCTGGATAGTTGAACGCTTGTTGGCTTTTGCTCTTTCAATTGCTCTTTGAATTATTCTTTCAACTTCTTTGTCCAATGCATCAGCGAAATCACCTGAAACATTCATGCCTTTAGCAACCTCTTTAATCTTTGATTTTACTATTACGCCAGCGCTCATTTGTCCTCCGTGTTATAAAATATATTACTTTTTAGGTATATAAAATTATTGTTTTGTTGATTTTTTGAGTATGTTTATTACTCTTGTCTTTCCAATTGTAAGTATGAAACTTGCAAGTTTTGGTCCTCGGTCTTTGTTGACAATTATGTTATACATTAATTTAAAGAATTCGGGTGCTTTTATGTTGTGCTTTTCAGATATGGTATAAAACTCTTTGTGAAGTTCTTCGTCAGTTAAGTTGTGATTTTCTAATAAAGTTATGAATGCATTTACAATTGCTTTTTGACTTTCATTAAGGTTAATTTTTGGTTCTTCGATTATACTAAATTTGAAATCTTCTGGTGCATATTTTTCAATCCAGTTTTTTGTGCAGGTTATTCTTGTTAATAATCTTTTTTTATCATATTCATTTTTAGCTTCACTTTCAAACTGCTTGTATGTTTTTTCTATATTTAATTCATCTACTTGGATTAAATTTGTTAAATGCCTGAATGGTATTTGGATTGGAAGCTGCTTTGGAATTTCTATGCATGAAAGCTCGTAAATTCTTTTTTCTTTTTTTAACTTCTCTTTATTTTCAATTGTTAAAACTCCGAAATAAGTTTTTTCACATTTGTCAAATTCTTCGTATAGATTTATTACATCCAAATCAAATGAGATTGCGAATTCGGTGTTTGGTCTTGTTGATGCGAATAACCAGCGCACCATTTCAGGCTCGTAAATATCCAAGGCTTCTTTTAATGTAATTACATTTCCCTTTGAGCTTGAAATTTTACCGCCTTTGCCCTTTACAGATATAAAATCATACATCACATAATAGGGAGCATTTTTATTCCAGACTTCTTTTACTATTTCTTTTGCCGTGCTGTACGAACCTCCAGTTGTTGAATGATCTTTGCCGCCAGGTTCGAAATCTACATCTTCATAATACCAACGCATTGGCCAATCTACTCTCCATTGCAATTTTGAAATTCCTTTTTTTCTTAAATCAAATGTATCTTCAAAACTACAGTCATTGCATTTATATGAAACCATGAAATCTTCATCGTAATTAGTTATATTGGTGTTATCTTGATTGCATTTTTCACAGTATATTGATAGGGGATACCAATTTGATTCTAAAGGCTCTTCACGATATTGATTTAATATTTTTGCGATTTTTTCTCTGTTTTTTAGAGCTATTTTCATTTCTTCTGCGTATTTGCAAAAGCGATACATTTTTGATTGCTGTATAAACTCAACTTTTATTCCTACTCCAGGCAAATCTTTTTCAAATTCAGCTTCATTGTGTTCCGCGTAACTTTTGTGGCAACCCCATGTATCAGGAACATCAATAATTGGTTTTCTTAAATATTCTTTTAATATCTCTTGCTTAGGCATATTTGCAGGAACTTTTCTGAAAACATCATAGTCGTCCCAAGAATAAATAAATCTTGTTTTTTTGCCTTTATCTTGAAGAGCTTTGACAACTAAAGCTGTTGTAATTACTTCGCGAAAATTTCCAATATGTACAATGCCCGAAGGACTTATTCCTGATGCGCAGGTGTAACTGTCTTTATCTTTTATTTTGATAAGATTCTCTGCTGCAAGATCTGCCCAGTGTATTTCCTTACTCATAGAATTATGTTCTAACTTGGATTTATATATGTTTTTATTGGAGTTTCTTATAATAAGAAGACAAATGATTCCTCATTTTTTGGTATCCACGAGCAATCCCATTTTTTCCATTGTCTCTGCTTGGTCGGGGGTTGTCCAAACTGAAAAATTATTGTTTTTATATTCTAATAAACAAAGAACTAATTTTTGTCGTACTAATCCTAGTTCACTTTTTTTACTATAAAATAATCCTACGTTTGTCATTTTTTACACCTTCCTTTAGTTTTTATCACTTGGATGACTTGAATATTTTTCAACATCTTTCATATGCCTCATAATTATTGGATTTTCTATT
>CAYHUT010000122.1:0-3208 GCA_964359835.1 Candidatus Woesearchaeota archaeon | reverse complement strand
TCGCGCGACGTACCCCGATACCAGCATTAGTGTCAGCAGGGTCCCAATCGCAAAGGAGGAGAGCCCTGACTGAATCGGCCCCGAACCCAGCAACAACAAAACCATCGCGAGGTGGCCAATAATAAACATTTTTGCCTTGTTCATATTCTTGTTTTTCTGATCTTCTTGTTGGCAATCCTTGGTAATTAAAAGAATTTAAATCAACAAAACAATTCCCAGTAACATAATCCTCCAATTTTTCAAAAGTTGTAGCAATTACTTTCTTATTAACAAGACAGTTGTTATATCCCCTATATAATCCGCTATTAATTTTAATGTAAGAATCTCCAAGCCATTCTGCCCTAAAAGGAGAGACAGCTTTTGTCATCTTGTCATAAATACTTAATAATTCTTTTTCATTAATTCTTTTTCCATTTCCATCATAAGCTTTTCCAGATTTTAATAATTTTAAAAAATCAACAAGCTGTCTGTTTATCAAACAATCATCTCCCTCTTTTAATAATGTAAAAAGAGCTTCTTCTCTATTCTTTCCTTTTAATTCTGTTTGTTTTGCAACTAATAAATCAGAATAAGAATACATTAAATTAGGCACATGTACACTTTTGTGTGTTTTTCCAGGTAAAATAATATATTGTAATTTTGTTTGTTTGTTCATTTTCGTTCAATTAAATCACCTTTGTATTTTTTTAATCACCTTATTTTTAATAAAATAAAAAATAAAATTGGGGCTTAGTTGCCGCCAAATATGTGGTTTAACATCTTTACAAGTTTCATGTCAAAGTCAGTTGAGTAACTAGCTTTCAAACCTGTGTAGATTGTTTGGTTTTCTGCTGTATCTCCATTTCCTGTTCCTGTTGGCATGTTGTACATTTTGCCTTCAGCTCCAAGTTGTAGATTTCCTAAACTTAAACGAGCCTCAGCACCGTACTCATCATTATCAACACCATAAGGTAATGTTCCTTCAATTTCCCAGCCTATTGCTTCGCCATCAGGGCTTCCAATACCTAAAACAAGGTGTGAACCGTTTTTTCTACCAGCATCAACTAATAAACTATCTATTGATGTTCCGCCTAAACCTGCTTTAACTCTTATGGTATTAGGATGGGTGTAGACAGCTGCAATATTTCCTTTCATGTCAAATCTTGAGCCTCTGCCAAAAGAACCGCCCGGTCCATCTTGACTTGTTTTTAAAATTCTTCCATTAACTGAACCTTCAAGACCAAATCCTGTACTGTCTTTATCAGCATAGATTAATCTAGGTGCATTAACAGCTAGGAAAAAATCTCCGCCATTTTGATTTTGTTCGAAATGGTAGCCCATGTAGTTCATCTGTTGAACTGTTCCTAAATAACCACCGCCAAATACAACTTTTAAGTCTCCAGCAGGACTAGCTTTGTCATTATTTCCTTTTATGTTTAATAATAATCCACCGCCAAATTGGTGTTCAGTAGCTGCATTTCCTGCAGCAGTTGCGCCATCAACTTCAATACTTGGATAGTTTATATAACTGAATTTACCATCAGCACCAAGGCTTACATTCTTGCTTAATCTGAATGAAGGTGCAATAACTACTCCGGTTCTAAAACCAGAACTAGTTATTTGTGAACCACTTAAATCTTGTGTGTTTTGTACATAACCCATATCTGCTTCAGCTGCAAAATCAAAATCAGATTCTTCTTCTACAACAGCGGCAGTTGGTTTTGGTTGTTCAACGGGTTTTGGAGCTGGAACAGGTGTAAAATCTTCTTTCTTAGGAGTTTCTACTTTTGCTTCAGCTTTTATTATTTTTAATTCAAGATCTTCTTCATCATTGCCATCAAGATAATTTTTTACCATGGCATTTTGGCTAGGTGTTACAACAAAACCAATTATTCTGTGTTTTGCATCACGTACTGTATATTTTAAAACTAAACCATCTATATTATCAATACCGAATTCTTTTTCAAAATATCTGCCTGCAGGAGCAACAATTACATAATCCTCTCCAGCATTAAGTTTAGCTGCTTTTAATGTGCAATCAGCGCCATATGGGCTTGTTAATGGTAAAAATAAAGGTTTATCCCCAACAGTTCTTACAGCTGTATCGAAAGTGCAAGGTGTCTCAGGTGCTTCAGGTGCCTTTTTCTTACCCTTTGGTTTAGGATCTATCTTTAGAGCAGGTTTTGCAGGCGGGACATTGCAATATTCAGCTTTTTTATCTTTTTCTACTATATCAAATTTCCCAGATTTCATATCTGCAGCTTGCTCTTGTCTAGCTGGTTCTTCAGCATGAGCGTAGTTAGGTGTTAATACATGCGCACCTAAATAAGTAGCGCCAGCAACAGCTAAACTAGCTGCACCATATTTTAAAACATTCAATATTGATTTTTTACTTTCCATTTTTATTTTCCTCCGAAATTATCTTGAGTAAGAGAACCTAACTTTGTGATTAGGTATATTTACCCCGTCTGTCTCCTTCTTTTTTTTACCATCTTTCAAAGCTTCTTTCAAAGAAGGTCTCTCTTTTTCTATTTTTATAACTATAACTTTCTCAGCAAGTTTATTCTCAGTTGCGTTTTGTGGTTCTGATTTAATCATTAAATATCTTTTTCCTTCTTCTTTATCTTTAACAATGTCAACTTCTAATTTATATACCCTATAATTTCCAATGTTGAATTCAAATTTATCATTTTTAACATCCATGCTTTTTATGTAATGCCAGCAGCTTTCTTCTGCAGTTACATCTCTGCAATTAGCAGGTTTACGTTCCCATGAATAAAATTTAATTGTCTTGATTGTAATATCACTTGAATCAGTTGAAAGTCCATACTTTCCTTTTTCAAGATCTTGGACTCTTCCAGCAACAAAATCTCCATTTTTTACAACATCTACAGTATTTCCATTGAACAAAAGATGATATTTTGAAGATAAAGGTCTTTCAACAGAATAAACTTCTTTGGCTTCTGCTTTATAATTATCTGTGAAATCTCTTAATTGAGCATCATTACTTGCATTCTTAACAACAGTTTCTATTCCTTTGTTAGAACCATTTAGAATACCTGCATCTTGAACATTTTTAACATCATTTTTACCACATGCAGCTATACAACTTACTAAACTTGCTGCTAGAACTAATCCATTAACTCTACTTGCATTATTCTTCCTATATTGCCTAATCATTTTCCACCAAACCCTCTTCTTTTATCTAAACTGATAGCATTTAGAAGTA
>CAYHUT010000121.1:0-3218 GCA_964359835.1 Candidatus Woesearchaeota archaeon | reverse complement strand
TTGCAGGAAACTGAACGAGGAGCTCTCGTTTCTGCAAGGGAATTTATTGCCATGCTCTGATTTTTGTCAAAGTTTAGGCAAATGAATTGTTAGGTAAATTATAAACTAATACTTATGAAAAGTGATAAAATATGTTTATGTCAACAAGCATACTTCTTCTTAAAGGCACGCCCGCAAGTTTAGGAGTTGTAGAAGGCATAGTAAAAATAGTGAACGATCCATTCCATTCTAACTTTAATAAAGGTGACATTTTAGTTACCGAAATGACCAATCCTCGTTTTATTCAATTAATGAAAAAGTCTGGAGCGATTGTGACTGATATTGGAGGACAACTATGTCATGCTGCCATAATAGCACGTGAATTTATGATACCGTGTATAGTCGGCACGGAAAACGGCACGACTATTTTAAAAGATGGACAAAAAATATTAGTTGATGCAAATGAAGGAAAAATCTATGCAACAGAGTAATACAGTTTTAGAAAAAGTTGGTATCACGAATAATGTAGTTGAAGACTGGAAAAAAATGGGATTGAAAATTACCTATCCCATGCAGGAAAATAGCCATTATTATAAATCACAAGATGGAAGTATTTTTGTTGAAGCTGCAGATAAATATGTACCGCCTTTATCACAAGAAGAAGTAGAAACATATACCCAAAATCCAGAAAAATTTAAAGATGATTTTTTACAACAAGTAAACTTTTACTTTAAATTTCATACTTTTCTCTATAAAAAATCATTATATAATCAACAATTAAATTCTGATGAAGAAAAAATAGCAACCTCGTTGGCTCTCATGTATCTCTTTTTATCAGCAATGGATCATCATTATTACCATTATGACCGCTATCTTGTATATCAGGATTATCCCGATACTCCGGTCGGTTATTGGTGGCAAAAATTAGGAAACTACTTTTATGAAGTGTTTAAGGAAAAAGTTACTAGAGAATTATTGCCTACCAATTTTTTAAAATTACTTTCACAGGATGCTGAAATTCTTAAAGAATGTAAAAATAATTTAGATAAGATTAAATTCAAAGATTTTAAGAGAACGCTTGAAGTCATAAAGATATTTGAAGAAGCTCAACAAAAAGAAATTAAAATCGTAAGTGGATACCCTGAAAAGGAAGATCTTCTACTCAAATCAGGGTTTGGCCTTTGGAATAATATATGTGATGAGATTAAAAATAATCCTGATGTAATCCAAGAAAAAGATAGAAAAAGGATATTACAGCTCATTAATGGACACACTATTACTTCAACTAGAGAATTATTACTACCCATGCAACTGAAGACATTTAAAGAAAAAATATTAGAACTTTTTCAAGAAGAAATTAACAGATGGATAGACTAATAACCATCTAAAGACAAACCTAATTTTTGCCCTTTAAATAACTGCCTTATTTTTTTTAATAAAAATTTAATCATAGTAATGTTTTTTACCTCCTTGTTAATCAAACTATACACCTTTTGATTAATATATTACAACTGCTTACTATTATCATATCTGCCAGGGGAAAGAATATTATTAGGATCAAGTATTTTCTTTATTCTTTGTAAGAAAATATCATAATCGTCAATTGATGTGGGTAACAAATTCATAGCATTTACAGTCAATCGATTTGGTATAAAACCCCTTTTAACTAATTCTTTAAAGATTTTTTTATAGCATTCAGTAGCTTTTTTATCATCTTTTTGTATTGCTCGATCATATAAAATTTCACCGGTAATATAAACCGATCTTTCTGTAACACAATTTATACCTATATTTGGTTCAAAGCCATATTTAATTAATTGTTTTTTCATAATCCGCAAAACTTGATTAACAGAGTCACCTTCAAAAGGAGCAATTGCATCAATCCACAATACGCCACACTTATCTCTGTCAGGATTTAAACCTTTTGATGGAGGTTGTTTTTTTCTCCAATATATACTTTGGATACCTCTCATTGTAGGAATACCTAAGAAAGTGCTTTTATAAAAAGCATCATTAACTGTTTCTCTGAGATTTATACCTGTAAATAACCGTAACGGTATATCTAAAATCTTAGCCGCCTTTGCTTTGAATTTATCAAAAAAAATAAGACTATCAACCTTATTTCTAAGTAGTTTTTCAACCCTTTTTTTAGTAGCAATTCCTTGTTGTTTGCTAGCTGAAAGTAATGATCCCTCACCATTCCAAGTTCCTCACCATTTCCAATGTTTTTTTAATTTCTCAAGTTCATAATCAGTTAAGGGTAGTTTACCCATCTTTTTTGATGAGTATTGTTCATTGAAAGAAAGGAGTCGGTAATCATTTGCTAGCAAAAAATTTCCTTCGAGCGTACCTTCAAGTTTTAATATTCGTAAAGCGTCAATAAGTTCTTTTAGTTTTGATTCCTCTTTGATGTTATAAAAAAATACCTGAAAATAGTTTGGTTTAGGTAGGAGCCATATTGTCATTTTTGTAACGATTCCTAAATTGGATTGAATAAACATATCATCAAAACCAGGACCAACTCCTGATCGAGATATTTGCCCTGCTTTTGCACCTTTGAATCTATCAAATCCTGTATGAATACATTCTCCATTTGGTAAAACTATTTCCATTCCACAAGCATATTGGTATCTGTTTCCATAAGGCCCTTTCCCGACTCCTCTTTCTAAAATGTTACCTATAAGACTCGAAAAAGGCGAGGAACCAGTAACGCTCATTATCAGTTGAGATTTTTTACTTTGGAGAAATTTATTGACCTGTTCAAAAGTGACACCAGGTTCAACAGTAATATACGCAAGTTTTTCATTAAGATCAAGAATTTTATTCATTCTACTTAAATCCATAATTACACAACCATTTTTCACTGGAACAGAAGAGCCATAACCCCAATTCTTACCTGTGCTGATCGGATAAACTGGGGCATGAAATTTATTAGCTATTTTTAAGCATTCTTGGATACTTTTTGTTGTTGTAGGACGTATTATTGCGGTGATTTTTTGTTCAGTAAAGAAAGTAGCAGTTTCAAAGTTAGAAATAATACCTCTATCGACGATTACATTTTTTTTAGAGAGTACTTTAGTCCAAGCTTCTAGAGCCTTCCGTATATCTGACATGCAGATATTATAACAGTCCGAATTCAACCATTAAGTAGTTGATATAGTCTTTATATATTTTGACCTCTTGAAATACTGTTTGCTTGAGAGTAAATTTAACTCAATTTAGAACCTATCAATTTTAAT
>CAYHUT010000120.1:0-3238 GCA_964359835.1 Candidatus Woesearchaeota archaeon | reverse complement strand
TAATGCCATCCGGTCTAAGCGACCGAAGGGAGCGGTGACCGGTGGTTGTTTACAAGTTTTAATAATACATTATTTCTTATTAATTCATGATAGAAAAATATTCATTTTTAATAGTTAAATCATAAAATATTGGAAAGTGTAAATAAAAAAATAATAAAAATTGGAAAGAAAAAAATAAAAGTTAGAAACCTAAATATTGCCAGAATGTTTTCTCTGTTGGACATTCAGCTGCTTTTTGTTCATCAACTTTATTACCAAAGATGTCAAAGCTTCCTGAAGCTGTTTTTATTATAATTGAAGGTTGTTCAGCCTTAGGAATTTCAATTATATAACTGTTAGAATCTGTTTTTGCTTCGTGTAATTGTAATTTAAGTATTCCTAAATTAATTACTGGTTGAGCTGGCTTTTCAGTTTCAGGCTGTTTAATTTCTTGTACTGTTCTTGCTTCTAAAAGATATTTGCAGTTTATACTGTTATCAAGAGTTAAATCAACTGAACCATCTTGGTATATTTTTTCAGTTTTTACTTTTAATCCATCGAGCGGCCATACTATAACAGTAGTTCCTTTGAAAACTTTATCAGTTTCAGAACTATCTATTATATAATTAAATGAACTTGTTGAGGGTGTTGTTTCATCGTAATAGAAATTTACTATTGAGATTTTATGATCTTTAACACCGTCTGAGACAATAGTCTCTTTATTGTTTTTAACTGTCGCTAATTCTGAAACACAGCTGCATTTTTCATCTTCTTTGTTTAATGTCATTGTCAAAATTTCAGTTGTATCTCTGAATGAAACTGAACCTAAGCTTAATGCCATTTGATCATCTATTTTTGTTCTTGAAGAGGGAATTGCAAGTGAATAAGCTTTTTGATTTACAGTTAAATGCGCTAATGAATTATCAATTGAATTAAGAGTTATTTGGTATTTATTTGAATCAAAGTTAAATAATTTTGTTGCGCCTACATCCATTGAAATATATCTTTTACAACCTTCTATTGAATCATAACCTGAAATGGCATTGCCTGTGAATATATCTTTAAAAAAATCTAAAAATGAAGCCGATGCAAATGGGACTGCTATAAGAAGCAATAAAATTAATATTGGTAATGCTTTTTTCATTGGTACCTCTTTAATGTTTGATATTTTAGTTGAAATCTAGTATAAAAAGGTTACTTTTAATTTTTTCTAATAGAAAGCTTTATATATTCCTTTTTTTAAGAATACTCCAATTCAAAAGGAAGGTGTATCAAATGGTTCACTTAAAAAAGAAAGTAGAAAAACATAGTATTTGGATGGATGGAGATAAAGACGAAAAGGAGAAGATTGATTATGATGAACAGGAGGAAGAGACTGAGGAAGATGATGATCTCGACAGCAATGCTGGATATGACGGCAATGACGAATAAACCTTATTCTCTTTTATTTTAATGCCTTATGCTTTTTTTCATATTGTTTTTGGATGGTTATTTGGAAAACTCTTTGAATTTTCAAGTTCTAAGAAATTAAATAGATTTGAATGGTTCTTGGTTATATTTGGTTCGATTTTACCCGATATTGATTATTTGATGGAATGGACATTTGGTTTTAGATTCCATAGATTGTTTACCCATAGTTTATTGATGTTATTGTTGGTATTTATATTATCTTATTTAGTGTTTAAATTCTTTAATACATTTAAAGATAAAAATGCTTTGAAATATTCAGTTTTATTAACTCTGGGAGTTTTTGCGCATCTTTTGCTGGATTTTGCTGTTTCACCAATTGCAGGCATTCCCTTACTTTGGCCAAATACAAATTTTTATGGATTGTTTACAGGAGTTCAAAGTTATTCACAAATGATGTCTATTGATTATACAGCTCCAATACTTTTTATGAAGCTTAAATTGGCTATACTTGATATGGGTGTGGGTGTTACTTGGATATTTTATTTGCTTTATTCTGGAAAGATAAAAAAGTTTTAACACTTTTCCGCAACCTTTGAAAATCAAAAATTTTCAGGGTTACGAAAATTCCATGGAATTTTCCGTAACATTAATAAACAATTTCAACATCCCCCTATAAATGACTGCAAAGATTCTTATTTATGATACTATTATTGTTGGAGGGGGTGTTACTGGTTTTGCTTCTGCCATGTATGCAGCCAGGCTTGGTTTGAAAGTAATGGTTATTGCTGAATCACTTGGCGGAACAATTGCTCTTGCAAATGCTGTTGAGAACTATCCTGGTTTTATTAATATTACTGGTTTTGAGCTAGCTGAGAAGATAAGAAATCATGCTATGGAATATCCTATTGATTTAGAAGAAGATAGGGTTGTTCATATTAAACGAGATGAAAATAGTTTATTTGTTCTCACAACAATGGATAGAAAAACAATTCATTCTAAAACTATTATATTTGCCACGGGAACTAAGCTAAAAGAATTAAATGTTCCCGGCGAGAAGAAATTTCTGAACAGAGGAGTTCATTATTGTGCTTTATGCGACGGCGGTTTTTACAAAGGATTGAATGTTGCTGTAATTGGCGGTGCAGATTCTGCTTGCATGGATGCTTTGCTTTTAACACAATATGCTGCTAAAGTTTATATTATTTACCGCAAGGATAGATTAAGACCTGAGCCAGTAACTTATAATCGAATTGTCAAACATCCAAAAATTGAAATAATTTATAAAACAAATGTAAAAGAGATTCACGGCGATACAAAAATTGATTATTTACAGCTAGATAATTTTCATAATGGATCTGATAAACTAAAAATTGATGGTGTTTTCATTGCAATTGGGCACACTGTTCTTTCTGATTTAGCAAAAGAACTATCTGTTGAGTTGAATGACAAAAATGAGGTTGTGACTGATAAAAATGCGCAGACAAATATTCCTGGCTTTTTTGCAGCAGGAGATGTAACCAATGGAATGTTTAAACAAGTTATAACTGGTGTTGGCGAGGGAGTTCATGCCGCTTATTCCTCTTATAGATATGTTACAGGTACTAAATTTGAATATTATTAGCTATTTTGGAAGAATTTTCCAAATTTTGTACTAAACCTTTATGAATTCTAATTTTAATATCTATTTATGCAATCAAATAACTTGTTTTTGGAGTTATCGAAATCTTTATATATAAAATATGTTTTAGATTTAAAATGTATTTTAATTAACAAAATGGAAGTAGCAATAACAAAGATTTCAAAAAACGGATAGATTGTAATTCCTGCTGAGATTAGAAAAGATGCGGGA
>CAYHUT010000119.1:0-3305 GCA_964359835.1 Candidatus Woesearchaeota archaeon | reverse complement strand
TTGAGTGACATGGTGTTTTTATAGTATTTTATTATTTAAGGGTTGTGGTTAAACTTTTCAAAGGCATTTCATAAATTCTTCTCTTGTTATTTTAAGCTCTTCTTTTATTATGCTTGAAAACAGAAAACTATTTTCAGCATCCCAAAAATGTAAGTATATATTTTTGTGATTTTGTTTAATAAACCGGGACCAATTTCCTCTCCAGGATGATTTGGAATAACTGTGACTCTTCCATCTTGGTGCTTAAATATCATATGACTGCCTTTTTGTCTATCTAACTTAAAACCAAATTTTGTGATTATTGCAACAACTTCCTTTGCAGTTATTCTTGGAAGTTTAGACATAAATACTCATTACTAATGATTACTTAATTTCTATTCATAATGGAGATTTAAGCTATAATATTTCCATTTGTAATGAAAAGGTGTATCCCTGCTTAAGATTTTATTCTCCCAAAAGGTTTATATATAACTATCAACTTATAGTTTATAGTTATAAACTAATAGGATATAGCTAAATGAAACAAAACAATTCAGTGCCAAAGATATTAGAGATATTGCTAAAGGATTTTACTATCAAGCATACTGTTACATCATTAGCAAAGGAATTAAAAATTACACGGGTAGGCATATGGAAAATTCTAAAAAAAATAGAGCCCCAAGGATTAATAATTCTTCAGCCAATAGGCACAGGAAAAACAAGCACTTATATAATTTCATTAAATTGGGAGAATATTTTAACTTTAAAGAATTTGGAAATAACCCTTACCGAAGAAGCCATAAAAAACAAAAGATGGATAGATAATTTCAAGGAATTAGAAAACAAAGTAGAGTTTTTAATAATATTTGGCAGTATTTTGTACTCTCCAAAAGAAGCAAATGACATTGATATTTTAACTATCAGCAAAAAGAATAATCTTACAGAGATAAATAATATAATAAGTAAACTGCAAAAAACACAGATAAAGAAAATACACGCTTTAAATTTCACAGAAGAGGAATTTAAAAAAGAATTAAGCAACGAAGCAATTATAGACGCAATTAAAAAAGGAAGTATATTGTTTGGACAGGAAAAATTTATTAAGTTTATTAGAGGTATAAAATCATGAAAGAAGTTAGAGAATGCTTCACAAATGCAATTAAAGACGAGAAAAAGGGCAAGAAACATAAAGGTTTATTAATTGTAAAACAAGACAACAAAAAAGCACAGGAATACATCCTAAAAGCAAAAACTAATTTAGAACTTTGCAGTTTCTACAAGCAAAAAGGCTTTGACTATAAAATCCCAGAGGAATGGTATTATACCCTTTATTATTGTGCATTAGCTATTTTATCAAAGTTCGGGGTAGAAAGCAGAAGCCAAAGATGCACTGCCGCTTTTTTAAGATATGTAAAAGATAAAAAACTAATAGAATATGATAATGAGTTTATAGATAGGATAACAGTTTATAGGGAAAAAGAGGAAAAATCAGATATTGATGAAAGAGAATCAGCAAGATACAGCTCATCAATCAAAAGCAAAGAGATTGAAAGTCAGTATGAATTAATGAATAATCTTTGCAAGAAAGCAATTTCACAATGCGAAGAACTGGTTTATTCAGATAAAAAGTTTGAAGTTCCAAAAGAGGTTTGCAAAGTATAAGCATACTAACCTTAGAAAGTAGCAAGGCTAAAGACGTAAATATATTCAAGGAAAAGAAGGTTTATACGTCAATAAAAGCAAGCTTAATATAGTAATAAATGCTACCAAGTAATAACTTTTTATATACGATAAAAAGGCAAAAAAAGTACTTAAATGTACTGGGCTTCGAAATATGGAGACACATGGAAAAAGAAGGTTTTTCAATAACAAATGTAAGCATTGTTGGCAAGACGCCTTGCTGTGATTTGAAATTAACCTTAAATGGAAATCTTGTCTGGGAACAACAGCAGATTTCTTTTGAGGAAATAAAAGAGATGATGTCGCAGATAAAAGCAAACACAGACAGCGTTGTCAAACAATTAAGCAGCTTCATAAAAAGATGAATGCAATTCAAGCAAAGAACTTTAATTTAAAGCACAGCTTAGAGTGCGGACAATTCTTTAGATTTAAAAAAATTGATGATTATTATTACGTGCATTCACGAGATATTTTGTTTAAAGTCAAGCAAGATGGAGACAAGATTTATTACAAGTTTGCAGATAATAAGAAAATTGATGAAAAGGAATTTTTAATTAATTTTTTTAGGCTTAATGATAATCTAAATGATATTGAAAAAGAATTAATCAAGGATAAACATTTAAAAGTTGCTTTTAAAAAATTTAAAGGTTTAAGATTAATAAAACAAGATCCTTGGGAATGCGCAATTTCTTATATCTGTTCTTCAGCTGCAAATATTCCAAAGATACAGATGAACTTGAATTTGCTTAGCGAGAAATTTGGTAAACCAATTAAATTAGATGATTACAAAGGTTTTACATTCCCATTACCGGGAGCAATTAATGATTTGAAGAAAATCAAAAACTGCAAGGTTGGTTTCCGCGCAAGGTATATTTTAGAAGCTAATAAAAATTTAAAGAATATTGATAGACTGAAAGAAATGTCTTTTTCAGAAGCAAGAAATGAATTAATAAATAATGACGGCATTGGAAAGAAAATTGCTGATTGCATTTGTTTATTTTCTTTAGATAAAGACGAGGCTTTTCCTGTTGATACCTGGGTTAAAAAAGCAATGAAAGGATTGTATGGCAAAGATGAAAAAGAGATTGAAAGTTTTGTTAGTAAAAAGTTTGGTAAAAATTCTGGATATGCACAGCAGTATTTGTTTTACATGATTAGAGAACGATAAGTTTATAAATAAGCCCCACTTATCTTTACTATTGTTTAGGGATTACAAAAATGACTAATGAAAATGGATTAGAAAATGTGATTGTTGTTGTAGATGATGAGGAAGGCCTATTAAATATGATGAGGAGGTTTATTTCAAAAAAACTAACAGATTATCAAGGGATATATTTTAATAGTCCTTTATTGGCTTTAGAATATTTATCAGCCCATAAACCAAAATTAGTTCTTTCAGACAAAGATATGCCTGATATGAATGGCATTGAATTGCAAAGAAAAGTAATGATACTATCACCTGAGACAAAAAGATTGATTTATACTGGCGCTCCTGATGAAAATGTTAAGAAGGCTGTTAAAGAAGGTGTTATTCTTGAATATTTTGTTAAACCGGATCTTGCTCCAATTGTAGAAAAAATGAGAGAATATTTAGAATTGGCACTTTCCTCCTAGTCTATTGACTAGAGGCGGCGAAGCCTAACGAA
>CAYHUT010000118.1:0-3335 GCA_964359835.1 Candidatus Woesearchaeota archaeon | reverse complement strand
CCAACTTGAAGTCGCAAATTGCGACTTCAAGTGCAAGAGATTTAAGGTCACAAATTGTGACCTTAAAGAATCAAATTCAGAATCTGTTAACTGGAACATAAATTCAGGTGGAAATCTTTCAATATTCCTTTTAACTTGCTCATTTAATCGATTTGTTTTTACTTCATAAAGCTCTGCAAGGTCTGAATCAAGCATCACTTGCTTATTTCTTAGAGTATAAATCTTGGATTTGATGTTATTTATATCATTTGTTAATGAATTTAGCATTAACTTTATCAAGAATTAATATTAATAAAGCTTTATTAGATAAAATGGAAAAATTTTCCAAAATTAATTTTGAACATATTCTTTCTTGTTTTTTATTGCTAGTTTAGCTCTTGCTAATTCTTTTTTTAGATATGATAAGTGAGATGATTGTGAGTAAAGTTTATTCTTTTTTACCCAGGATAAGATGGCTTCCGGTTTATCTGATTTGAATTGTTTTAAAACTTTATTTGATTTGCCCAAAACCATATCTTTGTATTTGCAGAAACCAATTTCTATTTTATTGTTTTTGGTCCTGATTAAGAAATAACCAATTGGATCTAATTTTAATGATTTCATTTTTGTTCTCCAAAAATGAATACCCTGAAAATGGCAATTTTCATTGATTTCATTTCTTGTAGAGTTCCTCTAGTTTTTTGTAAATCTCTTTGATTTGCGTTTCTTCAAAATTTGAAACTAAAACTTCCCAGGAGAATTGTTTTATGAACTGGTTTTGAAATGCCTTTGCAATTGGATAGCCATTGTAGATTATTAAAACAGAATCATCCATCTGGGTGAAATCCATTGATGGAAAAAGTTCTTTAAGAAAATTAATCTCTTTTATTCTTTCAACTGAGATTGCCTCTTTTTTTACGAATAAATTAAATAACCCCATTGTGTTCATTATATACGCGGATTAGGTTGTTTTTAAATTTTGTTATGTACTCTTTTGGAATGCTGCCGCCTGCTGCTGGGATGTGGCCGCCTGCATTTGAATTTGGAATATCTTTTATTGCTAATTGCAGCAGTTCATTCATTTTTGATTTGCTATCTTGGCGCCTTGCGGAAATACTAACAATAGCTTCACCATTATCGGCAATTACTACAAGCGTACTATCTCTAGGTATATAGTCCATGCTTAGAATTGTAGACAAAGTTGAATTAATATTTAATTTTGGATGAATTGTATAAACAAATAATCCTTTATCGCCTTTTAGTTTTTTGAATTCATCAACCCAATGATTAATTTCTTCAGTTACAGCTATTTTGTATCCTAAAAGTTTTGTATCTGAAATAACATCATTGTAAGATTTTGCATTATAAACAATTTCATAGCATTCCTGTATTCCTTCAGGGTTGCATATTCTTGATG
Organism: Candidatus Woesearchaeota archaeon; assembly: GCA_964359835.1. GTDB lineage: Archaea > Nanobdellota > Nanobdellia > SCGC-AAA011-G17 > GW2011-AR18 > CAYHUT01. The sequence continues at coordinate 1,939 of CAYHUT010000118.1, read as the reverse complement.
CATTAATTAAACTTGTAATTTTTCCGAATATATTATCTGGTCCGTGATCTGTTATTCGTTCATTATATTTTTTTAGGGTATTATTAATAAAATCTTTCCAATAATTAAAACCGACATCACCAATTATACCTGCAGATACTACCCAATCTAGATTTTCAATATTTGTAAGATTAAATGATAAATCATAAATAAATTTGGAAGCGGGATAAGCCGCGCCTTTTTTCTCTGTTGTGTTAAATACATTTATGAATGTAGTTTTATTTGAAGACAAATCAATTGAGAATTCATGATGGTCAACTATTAAGATATCAGCAAATTCTTCAATGTTTTTTATTAATTTTTCCTGAGAATCAGCAGCCAAATCAACAATAATAAATTTATTGTATTTTCCAGCTTTTAAAAAATTTAATGTTTCATCTGAAATGGCGTAAGCTCGGCCTTGCGAGAATGGGTGGTCAACTGGTTTGCCTCTTAAAAGTTCAATTGTTTTAGCCATAATAACTGCTGAGGCAATTCCATCTGCATCTGCGTGATACATTAATGCAATTTTATCTTCTTTCTTCAAGGATTTTAGATAATTTTCGTATTGAATTTGTTTTTCTTTTATGAACATGGGAATGCTGTATTGTGGGCTTTTTTAAGGGTTTTGGTAGAATAATTTATGTTTTTTCTATGGGGTATAGAAAGAGTGTAAAATTGATGTTAGAATAAGTAAGGGTTATTCAGCTAGAAAAACATCTGATTTTTTAAACCATTTTTATAATCTTATTTATTTCTATTGTTGAAATTTCATTGGGAAAATTTTGTTCTATTAAGCTAACTACCTTTGTTCTTAACTTATAAGTATCTGCGTTTCTTGCAAAAGCTATCCACCCTTGCAGGGAGTCATAAATAATATCATAATTTATTAACCTTAAATCATAATCCTCTTTCAGTACCTTTATTTTTTTATAAATATTTTTTATATTCCTTTGTTTTAACAGCTTATGATGATAAAAATTCCTAAAACCTAAAAATCCTATGCCTGTTTTTAATTCTCTAACCTTTGACTTTTCAGGATGCAGTTCTATTTTTAAATCAATTATTAAAAATTCATTGATTTGGTTTTTGTATTGTTCAAGAATAGTTTTATCATTATGGAAAATTATAAAATCATCAACGTAACGAATATAATATTTTGCTTTTAATTTATGCTTGATAAAATAATCCAATTCATTTAAATAAACATTTGCAAAGAATTGCGATGTTAGATTTCCAAGGGGCATACCCCTCCCTTTCTTGTTAGAGTTAAAATTATTTAGAATTAGTTTTATTAGCCAGATTACCTCCTTATCTTTTATTCTCTTCCTTATTATATTCAATAAAACTTCATGGTCAACTGTATCAAAACACTAAAAAATTGCAAAGCAATTTTTGGTGTGCCAAAAATGTTTTACATTTTTAAGCATAATGCTTGACATCTGCTTTTAAAACAAAGCATTTTCTTGTATTATTTTTTGAAACCTTTCTCTTGAAATAATCAAATCTCTCTAATGCTTTCAATGTTCCCTTGCCAATTCTATTTGCATAGCTGTCACAGATAAAAGATTTTGCAAGAATTGGCTCAACTATATTGCAGACAGCATGATGGATAATTCTGTCACGAAAATCACTTACACTTATTTTTCTTGTTTTTGGGTCTCTTAGAATGAATGTTTCTAATTGCTTTGGCCTGTAAGAATAGAAAATCAAATCTACCTGCAACTGCAATAAATTATTTTTCAAATCTTTTTGAAATTCAATAACATATAGCTTTAATGTCTTGTGTTTTCTTGCTTTTTTGAAAGCCAATAATAAATTTTCATAAGAATGAAGCTCTTGCCATAAATCTCTTAGTTTTTCCATAAGCAGAAATCTCAGCAAATGAAAGGCTATTCCACGCAAACAGATATTATCATTA
>CAYHUT010000117.1:0-3353 GCA_964359835.1 Candidatus Woesearchaeota archaeon | reverse complement strand
CGGGATGCCAAAAATTCAAAAGAATTTTTCAGCACCAAGGCAGAGATAATTGATTATTTTGTTGATCATGATATCTGCCCATTTCTAAAAGGGAAAAATGTCTGTTTAATCTACAGTTCAAGACCTCAAGTTTGTAGAATCTTCCCGCATATAATGAAGCAGGATACAATCAACCCATCAATTCTTGTTGAAAAAGACTCTAACTTTGAACATGTTTTAAAGAAGGCTAAACAACTAACAAAAGAATAAATTTATATCTTTTTCTTACTATAATCTTATATGGCTAATTCCCTGACTTTAGAAGAAATGATGAAACTATCTAGACAAGTGAGTAGCTGGAAACCTAGATTTGATGAAAAGACTATAGAAACAGATACTTGGACATATGACGCTGAAGGTGAAAGGGTTTTTGATCGCTATACGCTTTATACAGATAAATGTTGGGGGGATTTCAATAAAATTATAATTGATATCAGTCATCTTTATACTCCCAGAATGCCTCAATTTTGTAAAGGACATCATTTATTTGCTAAACCCTATTTCAATAAGGAATACCAAGACAATTATAATTTTGAATGTATATGTGGTGGAACATATTTAGGAAAAGTAATAGGGATAGGAAATAATAATCCCCTATTAAAATCATTTTGTGATGAAATTATAAATGGTCAAAAACAATTAATAAAAATGCAAGAACAAGAAAGAAGAAGATTGCAGGAAGAATCAAAAATAAGAATCACGGCTGCTAATTTTGCATATGCTAGAGAAATACTTGCAAAAGCACAATAATAACATTTAAAAACCCTCCAATTTACCAAAACCAATAACAATGAGTGTTCTGGTCTTGAACTCGAACACCTCGGAGACAAAAATGGCACGAAGATATTCTGGAAAACACGGAAAAGCCGGTTCTAAAAAACCTGCTAAAGACACACCTACACCATGGATGAGTTTCTCAAAAGAAGAAATTGAACAACTAGTTGTTAAAGTTTCAAAAACAGGGAAATTTCCAAGTCAAATTGGTATGGTTTTAAGAGATTCATATGGTATACCTGATGTTGAAAAAGCAACAGGCAAGAAAGTAAACAAAATCTTGGCAGAACACAAACTTTCTGCAGAACTGCCTGAAGATTTATTGCATTTGTTAAAGAAGCAAATCAATCTGCAAAAGCATCTTGCAGTAAATAAAAAAGACATGCCTGTCAAGAGAGGATTGATGATTACAAAATCTAAAATTAAGAGATTAGTTGATTATTACAAGCAAACTGGCAAACTTCCAAAGAATTGGACTTACTCTGAAGAACAGATTAAGATGATAGTTGCTTAACTATGACTTGGGTAGATTCTTTTAGGCAAAAAGCAAAAGAATCTTTTCCAAACTTTTTTTCTTTTAATTCTAAAATAAGAACAAGAATAATAGCAGAACCAACAATAGATTCATTAATAGCCTCAACATTCTTAATAAAAACACTCCAGCATTTCGCATTCAACTTCTCATTCTCATTCCAGAAAAAAATAACAGAAGCAACAATAAATGAAATTGAAAAAGATTCATCTGAACTAATAATTCTGCTTTACCAAAATCTTCCACAAAATTTAATAGAAAAAACAACTAAAAAAATAATTTTATTTAATCAACAACAATTCAATCAGGAAAAAACAATTCCTATTTCATCATTAATTTATTTTTTTTGCAAAGAATACTATCACGAAATTTCCAATCTAAGTTATTTATTACCTATTCCCTACATCCACAATAATTCCGAACCAAACGAATCAATAATACAAGAATCACTTGTTTCAAAAAAACTAGAAATAAAAAAAGGTTTAACAATTCTTAGTTCACAAACTTTACCCCTGCACAAATCAGTTGCAAATACAATTTATCCATACCTTCCTGGAATTTCTGGTTCAGAGGACGAAGCTGTAAATCTTTTAATAGAAAATAATCTCCCGTTAAGAGAAAACAGCCGTTTTAGAAATCTTACTGATTTAAATGAAGAGGAAACTAAAAGGCTATTGACATCAATCTTATTAAAAAGACTCGGCTCAGAAAAAAATCCAGAAATGGTTATGGGAAATACTTATATTATTGCTCTAGAAGATGAAAACAGTTTTATAAAGGACTTAAAATGTTTCAGCCTTCTTCTTGAATCTTGTCTAGCTTTCTCAAAATACTCTCTTGCAGTTTTAATATGCATGAACCCTTCAAATAAATTCAAGGCAATAGAATATGTGAATAATACTCTTACAGGCGTAGTCTCAGCAATGACATATTACCTTGATAACAAGAAATCAATAGTAACTGAAACAGATAAAATAACAATAATAAGCTTAAATCATAACTTAGACTATAAATTAATTGATATATTCTCAAAAATAATATTCAACTCAAATGTCTATCCTGAAAAAATAATAGCAGTTATCTCAATGAATCCTGCTTCTCAAATAATCTGCAACCTAGAATCTAGCAAAAACCTGCAGCCTTTCCTTGAAAATCTATCAAAATCTCTAAATATCAAGCCCGAAGAAAGTAATTCATTCACATTCCATCTTAAACAAGAACAAGAAGAAGTTTTAATAAAGGCGCTTTTAGATGCCTGAACTGAAAAAAGGGCCTCCAACACAACCTTTAAAAACAAGTATTTGAGGTCTCCGAAAGTCCGAGGGGCTTTCGTAACATTTATAAACCCAGGCCTTACACAAACACTAAATATGGCACAAACAACTTCAATATTAAAGAAGAAAAAGAAAAAATGGATTTCAATTGTAGCTAGTAAAGAATTTAATCAAGCTGAATTGGGAGAAACATTTGTAGAAGAAACAGAAAATGTAGTTGGAAAAGTAGTTTGTGCAAATATGATGAATCTTATAAGAGATCCAAAAAAGCAAAATATCCAGCTTTACTTCATAGTAACCGATGTTAAAGATAATATTGCAAATACTGAGCTATACAGCTACGAGATGGTAAATGCATTCATAAAAAGATTTTCAAAAAAAGCTAAGGAAAGAGTAGATAATTCATTTGATTGTGTTTCTCAGGATAAAATTAAATTCAAGATAAAGCCAATCTTAATGACAAAAGGCGTTGCTCACAAATCAGTTGCAACCTCATTAAGAAAAAAATCTGAAGAATTAATTGGCGGTTACGCAAAACAAACACCTTTCTCAGAAATAATGAAATCCGTAATAATGGGTAATATTCAAAAAGATCTTAAAACAGAGCTTAAAAAAATCTACCCCTTAAACAGCGCAATGATTAAATCATTAAAGAAAGTCCGTATTAAATAATTATACATCTTATGTCAAGGCACTTGACTAAAACTACATTCTTTAGAATGTAGTCGTGCCTT
>CAYHUT010000116.1:0-3437 GCA_964359835.1 Candidatus Woesearchaeota archaeon | reverse complement strand
CTGGTGAAATTTTTCTCACCCTCGTCGCCTCCGCTCCTACGAGATTCTCTTAAAAAAGGATGCTGGTGGGGCTTCGCTTAAGTAGAAAATTCTCGTTATTTAAAGTCCTCTGTTCTCGCCTCTCAATTTTTCTTGCAGGGCTCAATAAGCAAGAAAAATTGAGACTGGCGCCAGACTATTTTAAAAGGCACCACCGCCCGTGACTTCGCTCGGAGGAAAAATACCGGCTCGATTTTTTCGAAAACAAAAACCCCGGCGCGATGCGCTGGGGAAAAACCCTAATCGATATCTAATTTAGAAAAAACCAATAGAAACGGCGAAGGCTGTGGCGATAAGAATGGCGGTAATGAGAGCAAAAGCGCCTACGGTCTGCAGGATCAACTTCGTGGCTTCAGTCTTATTACCTTCGAGATAAAGAAGGACTGGATGATAAAAAAAGATAAGCGCCATCACCGCCGCCGAAAGCGAAAAAGCAGAAAGCATAACCATTGGGACAAGAATAGACGGACCCGCATCTTCTATCCTTGGCCCAATAAATAGAACCGATACAACAAGGGCAATATAAAGCTCTGCAAATAATGCATTGAGAATAGGATTTTTGGTCATACGATATTATAACAATAACAGTCGAATCGAAGTTGCTAAAATAGACCTTTTGGCCGAGGGTTCCCCTCGGCCAAAAGAAAACCCCAATGCAAAGCACTGAGGTTCCAAGTTCGCCTTATGGCGATGACGATCCTATCACAACACCCTACAACCTCAATCGATAATGATTTGTTTCTCTAATTTCAAACCCCAGTCTTCGATACAGACGATTTGCAGCCTCGCGCTTTGGACTAGAGGTCAATCCAACATAGTGAGCACCAAAAACTTGTGCAAGCGAAATTAGCCTCCTGCAAAGTTTTTCGGCAATTCCTTTTCCTCGATGTTCGGAGAGAACAACAACATCTTCGATCAAGGCTATCAGCCCTGAAATTTTTTGGATGCGCACAACGCTTCCCATTCCAATGATGCGACCTTCCAAGCGAGCGAACAAAATAATTGTTGCACCACGATTCATCTCAAGCAGATATTCCTTTTGAATGAGGCCCGCCCCTAGTGACAATTCTCGCATCAATATATTGATCTGTTCAATCTCTGAGCTAAGTAGACTCTCTGCGTGACACATCTCGATTGAGATCTCCACGAGACACTCCTCTATTTCGTACTGTTTCTACCCACTTCGATTTAAGCATGACCTAACAACGATATGCAACCATGATAAACGAAGCCAGGATCCTTTCAGTAAAAAAACACTCCGATAATAATTAGATCTTCCTTTGACAAAGAAATGGAGAAGTCTATACTTAATATTACTAATTATGCCTATTGATTGGACAAAAATATACAAGAAATATAAAGGTCGTTGGGTTGCACTCAAGGATGACCATATGACAGTAATTGCTAGCGGAAAAACGCCAGCGGAAACTCTCAAGGCTGCTGAAAAAGAAGGGTTTGGTGATCCTTTCTTAACGCATATTCCTAAAAAGGTAACGCCTTTTGTTGGGTAGTAAGATATGAAATTTCCCTATATTAACATCGCAAAGGGAACATATCGTCCCGTGCTTCCACTTACAGTTTGTTATAAAAAAGGTAAACCGATAAAATATTTCGCATTAGTTGACTCTGGCGCTGACAAGACATATCTAGCATCTGAGCTCGCACCGGTACTAGGTATAAGCGATCTAACGATAGGAAGGAAAGAGTCTGTTTCAGGAATCAATGGTTTATCGGATGATGTGTATTTCCATAGCATAACAATAAATATTGGGGGATGGGATTTCGACATCGAAACGGGTTTTATGGGAGGGTCGAATTTATCTTCAATAGGCTATGGGATTTTGGGTCAAATTGGATTATTTGATAATTGCACAGTCAAGTTCAGTTTCAAAAAATTAGAGGTAGAAATCACCACAGCTTAGGATGTCGAGATTGTCGATTACACTTTTTTAAGAAAAGTATTTTTCAAGCACATCAAAGTAATCACTTCCGTCGTCTACTGCTTGATAATCCTCTTTATTAACCCACTCAAAATTATCGTGTTCGTCGCTTAATTTAACATCTCCAGAAATATATTTAGCTTTAAAAGCAACAAGGTACACAACCTTTCCATAATTTCTGTGTTCTTTTGGAAACTCATGATACCAGACAGCAAAAGGATCAAACACCTCAATTTTCAAACCTGTCTCTTCCATCACTTCTCTTTTGAGCGACATAACCAGAGAAGACGCATCTGCATCAATAGCCTCACCTTCCTGGATTTTTCCACCTGGGAAGTCTAAACCCTCAACTGGATCAAAAAGTACCAAAACCTTTCCATCTTTCTCAATAAAAGCTTTTTGTCCTATACAAAATAGTGCATCGTTTTTCATTTTAAATATAAATATTTTTTAACCTAGCGAAGCCTCACCAGCATCATTTTCCCCATAGCGAAGGAGTGGGAGTAGTTCAAATTTAATAGTCTGGCGCCAGTCCTGGTTTTGCTTGAATTAAGGGGTCTGGAACCTTTGTTTTTATCTTTGTTTTAGGCGATCCCAGAATAAAAGACTCCTGACTCCTTCATCCAGTTGTCTCTAAAATGCGCTGACTAGCGCCCAAACCAACTCCTCACCTTGCCCATACGCCCAAAACTACGAAGCGAGTATCTCTTCCGACCGTCTCACCACGATCACTCATGTATCGATAAATGTGCTGAAAAAATCGGACGACAGCATACGAGCTCTCGGGTTCGGGGGCATCGGATGTATAAGTGCCAGTAGAAATAATACCGGTTGCTGGATCAAATTTCCCAATTGGGGTATCACAAATTTTGTCCTTGGGTACACAATGAGTAAGAAGACCTGCTGGATTCCGACAATCATTGCGTGGATCACCACCCCATTCAGAGTTCGAACACTGGCAAACACCATCGTTATTCCTACCAGTGGTGGGTGGACAAAACTGTTGTATACAACCAATAATTCCACGATCAAAAACTCTCCCAGCCCCACAGCGCTCATCAGCATTTGCAGAAAATGGTGCGATCAACAAAACAGAGACAAAAATAATCAAATTTAAATTATTCATAAAACAAGTTTACATCTCCTATTTCCCACTATCAATTCCCATTTTCGTCTCAAGATACTTTACTCGAGCAGTTAAATCTTCAAACCCCTCCTGAAAAACCATATGGTCATGAATATACTCAACATTTCGCTCTACTGAACGAAGGCGAGCACTCATATCAATCATTTCATTTTCAACTTTTCCTAACCGTCCTTCCATGGAATCTATGCGCGAATCTATACCATCGAGACGCGAGTCTATGCCGTCGAATCGAGCATCGACGACATCGAAGCGAGTGTCGACAGAATCAAATCCCTTCTTAATTATTACAGCAAGAGTATCTATGTCCATAT
>CAYHUT010000115.1:0-3444 GCA_964359835.1 Candidatus Woesearchaeota archaeon | reverse complement strand
CAGAATTAACAGCATCAGCATAAGCAAGAATATAGGGTTTATCTTTGGGTATGTTATCAACTCCCTCCACAAGCAACTCAATTACATATTCTTCAGTATCTTCTGGAAAGGTAAAACTCTGATTCTTAGCCGACCTATGAACAACATCTCTAAAATATCCATCTATACTAGAATTGACTATTGTTAGTCTTTGATCAACCATTGGTTTTTGACAAAATTTCAATTTTTAAATATAGTTGCAAAAGATAATATATACTGTAATATATAAATCATCAAAACAAAAAATCTTTTATACTCCTTCAACACACTAACTCCATGGTTTTCGCAGATATCCCAATATTTCTAGAAAGTCTTAAGCAAGAAATAGGTGAACTTGAAAGAAAATACGCTTCAGATCCAAATCATGGGATTTTACAATCATACATAGGTATGTCTGCAAGAACAAAGAAGATTATTCTGAATAATATCAACCCTGCAATGAAAGAGCTTGATGTTTTAAATGCAAGATATTCAGTTAAATATAACATAAAAGACCTGGCTTTTCATGTTCAACAAGCTAATGACAACCTTGTTTTCCTAAAAGAATCAGTCAAGAAGATTCACGAGGCATATAACAATCAAGAACAATACTCAAAAATCCAGGAAAGCTGGAAAGCCCTTTTTCCAAGTGTTGAAAAACGTTTAAGGGAGCTTAATTCAAGATTGCTTATAATTGAAAGAATCATAAAAGATGAATTCTGAAGATTTTTCCAATAAATAACCAAAAGATTTATATAAGACAAAGTCTTACTTAGTCTTACTAAAATGGAATCAATCACAATAAAAGTAGAAGATAGTTTGGCTGTTGAAATAAACAGTATGATGATTCCAGATTATAGCACTAAAACTGAATTTATAAGAGAAGCTATAAGGGATAAATTAAAAGCAATAAGAAAAGAAAGGGCTTTATGTGAATTAAATAAATATTTCGGAAAAGCTAAAACAAAAACCTCATTTGAAGAGGATCGCACCATAAGGGAGCAAGTTGGCAGAGAGTATGCAAAAAAACATAACATAAAATTAGATTAAATCTTCTGGTTTTTTTACATCAGCAATATCAAGTAATTCAAGAAAATGTTTATCTCTCGTTATTAAAATGGCTTTATTATCCCTTGCTAAAACTGCATGCAGGGCATCTCCAAAGGGTACATTAATCTCTTTGCTTAATATTGCTGCCTCTTTTCTTTGTATATAGTTAATATTCACTTCTTTAAGCAAACCCCTTTCAGCCAGGATACTGAAAATCTTAATTATTTCTTCTTGAGAAAATATTTTCAATAATTCATATGTAATCAATTCAGAATATATCACTATCCAATTATTTTTAATAACTATTTTTAAGAATTGCAATGCCCATTCACCAATTGGTCTAAATCTATCCGATCTATTTTCATAATAATCTATCCATATAGACGTATCTAAGTAAAATTTATCCATTAATATAAATATAAGAATTAAAGTTTATATTGCTTATTTACTTTTTTTGGAAAAAAAATTAAAATTTTGTTTTTATACTGATTTTATACTTATTTCTATATGGGGTTACAGCTGATAAGAAAACATCATATATCTGTTTATCCCAAATAATAAAATCAATTCCAATTAATCTATCTTCAATAACCTTTGGGATTGCCATTAATAATGTTATTTCAGGTTTAGAACCACACCAACCCTGCAACTTAAAAAGACCTCGCGTTACCTTTATAGTTGCTTTTGTTTTATTAATATCCTTGGGGGTAAGCAATACTAAATCATATTCAAAAAAATCTAGACTAATTTTATACTCTTTATAATATACATTGTATTTTTCAATCCCATTTTTTATTTCTAGAATAATAGCCTTATATTCATTATAGATTTTTTTTGTTTCTTTAACCTTATCAACAATTTTAACCATACCCATTTAAGGTACTGTATATATATACTTTTCTATTATTTTTCTCTAATTCTTTTGTTGATTATATAATTAGAGCATTTATTTTATACTACCATTAACTTTAAATATTTCAAATACCAAGTAAAGTTATGCTAATGAATGAAATTGATCCAATATTAAGGCAATTTGAATATAGTATATCTGATTTAACCAAAAAATATGATGGAAAACAGTAAGATAGGTTATTCGCAAATACAGTTTGGATGACAGATTTCTTGGATTCTAAAGTAAGATCCCAGTTAAATACTCTTAGGGATGCTGTTGAATCATTGGATGCAAAAGATCTAACAATTCAAAATAATGTTTCAATCATAGTGGGGCAGATAAAAGAAATAGAATCAGCACTTAATGCCCTTCTTTTCCCATATAAAAATAGATATGATTTGCCTCAAATTTACCAAGCTTGGAGAGGAAATCTTCCAACAATCAACGAAAAACTAAGAAGCCTAAGGCATCGTGTAGATATAATAACAAACACAATGTCTCAAAAGAAGAAAATCGAACAAGAAGACTGGTACGATAATCTTTAAAATTCTAATCAATATATAAAATATTAATTCTTTTTAGTGTATTTATTAATCCTTTCAGTATTCCAAAATCAACTTATAGATTATCAAGCCTTCTCTTTCTATATTGATGCCATAAGCAACTAAATTATTAGTATTCCTATTAACAAGATTAAATACTCCTCTATCACTAATTTTAGCACCAATTAGACCATCCCCTCTCATTATTACAGCACCTCCCCTCTCATTAGTAGGTATAACGCCTTCACCTTTTCTCATATTAACATCAGTATAATGTTCAGGTGATTCAGCTTCCATGCTTATTTTCTTTGCAGTTGTACTTATTACTAAAATGCCTGAATTTCCAACCATGGTGCTTTTATCATCTCTTACATTCCAAAGCCTTTCTAAATAGAATTTTTCACTTCCAAGATTATCACGTCCAACACCTGTAAAGTCAACAACAGTATTTGCCATAAAATATTCATGAGTATTTCCATTGTAATTCTTGCCTAAACCCCCAATAACAATCTCTAAAGTCTTAGATCCTGTTGGTTTTGCAGGTTCTTTAGGTGTTTTAGCAGGAGTTGTTGGTTGATCAGTTGGAGGATTAATTACTACTTCAGTCACCTTAACATTTTCCTGTGGAGCACTTGGAGAATTACAGCTTATTAAAAATAAGCTAAAGATTACTAACATTATAATTATTATTGTTTTGTTCATTTATCATCACCTCTAAAATTGTAACACTGGTTTTAATTCATCATATGCTGCTAAAATCTCTTCATGAGTTGCAGGCGCCATCATAGCTATCTGTGTTAATGTAATTACCTTGCCATATCTCTTGCAGAATAAATACAAACAACCACAAGCTAATGCATAAGAATCGTGTTTTTTTGCAAAACCCTGGTCAACTGCACTATCAAAAGCCATATGTATCTTTGCTAGCTCAGCTGCTGCCAT
>CAYHUT010000114.1:0-3458 GCA_964359835.1 Candidatus Woesearchaeota archaeon | reverse complement strand
AAAATGGAATTTTAATAGCTGATAAACTCTCTTTGTAATCCCCCATATTTTCAGCCATATAATTATCTGGTTCAGTATAAATGCGAAGCTTATCAATCAAAGAATAACCTTCAGATTCCAAAGCTAATTGACTTAAATTTATCATAGGTTTGACCAAGCTAAACAGTATATAAAAATTGCTAATGTTTAAATATTATTGCAAACATAATATACTCATGAAAACCCTAATCGTCTTCTATTCAAGAACAGGAACAACAAGAAAAGTTGCTCATGAAATTCAAAAATTATTGAAAGCAGATGCAGAAGAATTAATTGACAAAAACCGTTCAGGTCCAGTTGGCTATTTGCAAGCTGGAAAAGAAGCAACACTTGAAAAATTAACAGAAATAAAACCAATTCAAAAAGATCCAAAAAAATATGATTTAGTGATTATAGGCACACCCATTTGGGCGTATAACATGTGCTCGGCAATTAGAACTTATCTAACAGAGAAGAAATTAAAAAAAGTTGCATTCTTCTGCACAATGGATAATTCTGGAGATGACAGAACATTTAAAAAAATGCAGGAACTAACAGCCATAAAGCCAAAGGCAACACTAACGCTTTTAACAAAATACGTCCATCAAAAAGATTTTTCAAAAGAAGTAAAAGAATTTATTAAAAAATTAAAGTAATTTAATAATTTTTCCATTAAAAATCACTAATATCAAAACCACATCTTATCACAACAATCTTTATAAACCTATAATAAGCAATCAAAGTATGGGAATTGAAAGATTTTTTAAAGGCGTTCTCGGATTGCTTTTAGCAATAGTGGCCGTTTATCTCCTAATATTATGGGGATCAGATGTCCTTGTGATAGTAAAGGGAACTGTTCCTTTTGTTATTGGACTAGTCGGCTTGATATTCATCATGCTAAGCTTTGAGAAATGATACCTTGGTATATTGAAATTTTGAATATAATTATAACCATTGTTGTAGTTGGTTATGTTTTTTCAGGAATTATTAAATTTCAAAGGCTTCAAACAGGCGATTCAATCTTCGACAAATATAAAATATTTGATTGGGAAGAATTCAAATGGGGAATTATGATTGCAGCGCCAGGAGTTATTTTGCATGAAATGGGCCATAAGTTTGTAGGACTATCATTTGACTTAAATGCGCAATATGAAATCTGGATAACGGGTTTATTAATTGGTGTTGTTTTAAGAGCATTAAACACGGGAATGATTATGCTTGCTCCCGGTTTTGTAGTAATAGCTGGTGCAACAACAACTCAATCAGCATTAACTGCATTCGCAGGACCCGCAGTAAATTTAATTCTATGGCTTGGCTCTTATACAATCTTAAAATATTACAAAAAATTAACACCAAAAATGGAAATAATCTTAATAGCAACTGAAAAAATAAACATGTGGCTCTTCATCTTCAACATGATTCCAATTCCGCCGTTGGACGGCTCTAAAGTATTTGCACCGCTGTTTAATTTGTTTTAAAAGAATTATTTAGGAGCTACTTGAGCATCGGGTGCAGGTAAATTTGTTTGTTCAGTTGTATTTGTTAATTTTAAACATTGATATCCCCCATTTGCAGGATTAGCACCTTCAGCATATCCTATTGGAAGGCATTTATATCCATCAGCACATTTACCACAAGGATTTCCTAGCTGAATTAATTTTTGAGTTTGTTGAGAACTATCTTCTGTAGGATTTAAACTAATATTTTTAGAAGTATCACCACAAACTAAAGACGGAGGATAAGATTGTAAAGCCATACATTCTACATTTTTTCCACAGTATTTTTCACATAAATCTTTTGATGAAGGATATTTTGCATCACTAACACAAACAGGACCAGAAACATTATCATTAGGCAAATTCCAACAACTAAAACCTTTATCACAAGCAATATTAGCATCACAACGTTCACCCTCACCCGGTAAGTGTGTTGGTTGTTTAGTCAATTCTTTTGTTTGACAACTAATTAAAAATAATAAACTCAAAATCATAAATACTGCAATTATTTTTTTCATATAATAATGAAATAAAGCAACTATTTAAACACTTTTATTCAATTAGGTGAAGACCTTAATATGAAGACCTTAATACATAGAGAGAATAACCTTATTTCTCTAAATCTTTTTTAATCTGTAAAATTTCTTCTTTTAAAGAAGGCAAATCATCTTCTATAACCTTTCATATCATTTCAATGTTCACGCCAAAATAACTGTGTATTAAAATATCTCTTGTCCCAGCAATCTCTGCCCAAGGAACATTTTTATATTTATTTTTTATAACTGATGGAATATTTTTAACTGCTTCCCCAATAATTTCCAATCTCCTAAAAACCGCGTCTTGAACCTGGCTATCTTCATAAAAATCATCTTCACCCATATTTTTAATATAATCTTCAATTTTATTTATGCTTTCAAGAATATCATCAATATAAACCAAAGAATTTCTTTTCATAAAATAGCAACCTCTTCACTTAAAATTGTTTCTTTTAATTGAGGTTTTATTGTTTTGTATTCCACTAAATCTACTTTGTTTTTTAATGCCTTTTCAAGTTCTAACTTTATTCTCACAAACTCAAACAGACTTATTTTTTTATTTAACTGGATTAAAATGTCTATATCGCTACCTTTTTTTGTTTCTCCTCTTGCAACAGAGCCAAAAATTCCTGCTTTATTTACATTATGTTGTTTAAGGATAGGTAATACCCTATTTTTTATTTCAGTTATTTTCATATTTTTAATATACATTGCATCTTTATATATTTTATGAAAAGAAAACTCACTTCTTCTTAACAGCAACTCTTTCTAATTCAGCAACTTCTTTCTTTATAGCTGCAATCTCTTTCTCCAATTTAACAACAGTCTTGGCATTATTATCTGGAACTAACAACTGACCGCATTCAATGCATGTAAAATTATGTTCCATTGCATTCTCTAAAGTTGCGCGCATATCCCTGCTTGGGCAAACATAGAATTGATGTGCTTTTTCTTTGGCAACTTGCATTTCTAATTTAGCAATTTTATTTTTCTCAATGATTATATAAGCAGAATTGGCCTCAAGTACATTAAATGTAAAAAAATAAATATACCATCCTTTTCTTCTATCTTTCTTGCTTGTAGAAGTTACCAGGTTGTAAGCTTGAAATTTATAAAAAATATTCCTAATTTGATTGATTGTCAACTTCAATTTTTCAGCTATAAGAAACTCATTTACATCAGATTTGCCTTTCAAAAGTTTATAGACAGAAAGTCCTTCTTTGCCAGCAATTTCGAATATTAATTCTTCTGTTTGTTTTTGGGTTAACTTCATCTACTTTTATCCCGACTAATCCCCACCTATATTCTAGAGTATACATATATAAAAACCTTTGGTATTGTAAAAAAAATAGCATTTTTAGAAATTGTCACTACATACCAATAAAAAGAAAACTTTAAAATATAAAAA
>CAYHUT010000113.1:0-3458 GCA_964359835.1 Candidatus Woesearchaeota archaeon | reverse complement strand
CATGTGTTGTATTTTGATTACTATCAAGAGCACTTCCGTCACCAAAATCCCAGCTTATAGAAGTTATAGGATCTCCTAATGAACCATTTGCAAGATTTAAAATGCTAAAATTTAAGCTGTCTCCCTCAACAATGCTTGTTCCAGGAACAACATTTATATCGCCTGAAGGAATTGCTTCACCAACATTGAAAATAACTGAATCTGTAACTGAACTATCCTCATCAGTTATTACTAAAGTTAAATTATAAACGCCTTTATTTGCAAAACTTGTATTAAATGAATCTTGATTATTAAATCCAGCTTGAACAACACCATCCAAGGACCATTCTATATTTGAAACAGTATCAGTTGAAGAGCCATTTGCTAATCCAGAAATTCCAACAGCAACATTTTCACCCTCTAAAGGATTAAGTTTGCTTACGCTTATTCTACCAGAAGGATTAACATCATCAACAATAATTGTTTTATTTGCAGTAACACTGCTATCAGAATCATCTATAGTCAAAACAACATTATAAGTCCCATTATCAGTATAAATATGTGAGACACTTGAACCGGCTGTATCATTTATAACACCATCTCCAAAGTCCCAGACAATTGAGGTTATTGGATCATTTGAATTATTTATTAATCCATTTATTCCAAAACCAACAACATCACCTTCTTTGACTCTGTCAAGAGAATTGATTGTTCCTGCTGGTTGAACATCGCTGACATTTATTAAAACTGAATCTGTAATTGAACTGTCTTCATCAGTGATTGTTAATGTAACATTGTAAATTCCATCGTCGCTGAAACCTATGTTCCAATCGCTTGTATTAAATGCAGTATTAAGATTACTTGGGCCAGTTAAGTTCCATACAATGCTTGTTACAACATCAGTTGAAGAACCATTTGCAAGTCCAGTAATTGAAAAATAAACAGGTTCTAATTTTACAACATTAGTTTTACTTATACTAATATTTCCTTTAGGATTTACATCTAAAATATCAATATTTGCAGTTGAAACAAAATTACTATTGCTGTCATTTAAAGTCATTGTAACAGCATAAGTTCCATTATCAGTATAAATATGATTAACTGATTGTCCGGTTGCATTTGAACCATCGCCAAAGTCCCATCTTATTGTTTTTATTGAATCAACTGAAGAACCATTTGTTAAATTAATTGCATTGAAAGTTACATTATCCCCTTCAAAATAACTTTTATTCTCAAATAAAATCTCTCCAGAAGGATTTGTATCATTTACAGTTATTAATAAAGAATCTAAAACAGAACTATCTTCATCCCTAATTGCAAGGCTTACATTAAATGTGCCATTGGTTCGATAAGCATGTGTCACATTCTTACCATTAGCACTTGAACCATCCCCGAAGAACCATGATATTCTTGAAATAATATCAGTATTTGAACCATTAGTTAATCCAATAACATCAAATGTAATTAAATCTCCGGAATTTACATTGGTTGCGCTTGCATTTATTAAACCAGAAGGATTTACATCATTTATTATAATTCCGCTTGTTATTGATGAAAAGCTGTCTGAATCCCAAACCTTAACAGAAGCAATATAAGTTCCATTATCAACATAAGTATGATTTACTATTGGTGTAGTTCCATTTGTTGTAACAACAGCTGAATTATCTCCGAAATTCCATTCATATTTTTTAATGCTATCAACAGTTGAACCAGGTGTTGGATTCATTCCTAACATAAAGAGAAATGTTGCATTGCTTCCCTCATCAACAGGTGTGTTTGAAACTAAAAGTTGATTTATTACAGGGCTTGTATCATTTACATAAATAAAAACAGTTTGCAATTTTTCACTATCGCTATCAACTATTCTTAAAACTGCTTTATAGCGTCCTTGATTAGTATAACTTCCTTGATTTATATATTGGTGTGAAATTGTAGTTTGACTATTGCTTGTTTTTCCGTCGCCAAAATCCCAATATATCGCTCCAATTTTATCAGTTGAAGAACCATTAGCTAAACCTGCAATTCCAAAAGTAACATTTTGACCTTCTAAAATATTTGTTGAGCTAGTTGTTAAATTACCTAAAGGTTGTGCATCATTTACAATAATATCCACATTTTTTATAACATAACTATCTTGATCATTTACAACAACTTTAGCATGATAAGTTCCTTGTTTTTTATAGCTATGAACTGCTGTTAAATTTCTCGCATTTCCAACTATTTCGCTGCCATCTCCAAAATACCATTCAATCTTTTTTACAGGATCATTTGAAGTTCCAGCTTGTAAATTTGTTAAACTGAAAGTAACATTATTTCCTTCTAAAACAGGGCTTGATACTACATTTAATTTGAAACTAGGACTTTTATCAACAATTTCAACATTCCATTTAATTGTTATTAATGATTTTGTATTAAATAAAGGACTAGCTCCATCAAAAGCTTTTACTAAAACTATATGTTTTCCTGTTGCATTATTTTTAAAATTATATGAAGACTGGCTTTTGCTCTCTGTTGAACTTACTTCCTTGCCATCAACATACCAAACAAAATGAACATTATTGCTATCTAAATGTGTTACACTCATTGAAAAATTCTTTGATTCATTTTTATATAAATTAATATTTCCTTCTTTGGGGCTATATGTATTCAATTTAATAGGTGAATTAACAACCTTTACCATTCCTCTTCCAATATATTGGTCTCCAAAAGGCGTAGGCGCATAAGCTTCAGCAACAACTACATCATCATCTTTAAATTTATTTTGTAAAGTTGAAGGGCCAGTTGAAACAATTCCATCATTTACTTTCCACACAAACTTAAAACCCGTAGTTTTTCCATTAACTGTGGCTTTTAAAACATCACTCTCAATTGGATAATAAGGTTTAATCTCAACACCTCCTGCAGTTGTTGGTTTTGCAGGTGTTTCATAATTAAAAGCTTCAATTACAGGACTTCCAGAATCAGTTGGTTTTACAGGGGTATTATCCTGTTCAGTCCAATCAACATTAATGGGAATATCAATTAAAATAGGTTTGTTAAAATCAAACATTTTTACATTAGTATTAATAGTTGTAGTTTTTTTAGTATCTACATTTTCTTTCTTGTCATTTAAATCAACTTTAACAGTTGTATCAATTTTAGGCTGTGAAACATCTACAAAATTATTTTGTGCAATATTAACTTGAGGTGTTAATGTATTTACAGCAGTATTTGCATTTATTACGTTATTTGTTGTAGTAGGACTGATTTGTGAGAACCCTGCACTAGCGCCTGAAAATAAACTTAAAAGTAGAATAGATAGTATGATTGAGATTATTGTTAGTTTGTTCATTTTTATCCTTTGAAATTTTTCGCGCGACGTACCCCGAGACCAGCACTAGTGTCAGTAGGGTCCCCACCGCAACCGAGGAAAGCCCAGACCGAACCGGCCCCGAACCCAGCAACAACAAAACCATCGCGAGGTGGCCAATAATAAACAT
>CAYHUT010000112.1:0-3471 GCA_964359835.1 Candidatus Woesearchaeota archaeon | reverse complement strand
CACTGGACAGCTACGAAAAAGGCTTATAAATACACAAAACTATAATATAATATGGAAAGAAGCCATTCAATAAAGCTGTTTGAAGACAAAAAAGTTCGTGTTAAATGGGATGAAGAAGCCCAAAAATGGTATTTTTCTATAGTTGATGTTATTGCTGTGTTAACAGATAGTGAGAACCCTCAAATCTATTGGAGAGTCTTAAAAATGAGGCTTAAAAATGAGGGAAATGAAACCGTTACAAATTGTAACGCTTTGAAGATGATTGCAGCTGATGGCAAATTAAGAGAAACAGATGTAGCTGATACCGAGCAAATTTTGAGATTAGTCCAATCTATTCCCTCAAAAAAAGCAGAGCCATTTAAGATGTGGCTGGCTAAGATTGGAAATGAAAGAATTGAAGAGACTCAAGACCCTGAATTAGCATTTGACAGGGCTATGAAAACCTATTTGCAGAAAGGCTACTCAAAGGAATGGATAAATCAAAGATTAAAGACAATTGAGGTTCGTAAGGAATTAACTGATGAATGGAATAGGTCAGGGGTAGAAAAAGAGACTGATTTCGCAATATTAACCAACGAAATTACAAAAGCTTGGTCTGGAAAAACAATCTCTGAATATAAGAAATTAAAAAATCTTAAGAAAGAAAATCTTAGGGACAATATGACTAATCTTGAACTTGTTCTTAATATGCTTGCAGAAGCAACAACAACAGAATTCTCCAAAAAAGCAAACCCAAAAACCTTTCATGAAAACAGAGAAATTGCAGTAAAGGGTGGTTCAGTTGCAGGCAATGCAAGAAAAGATATTGAAAAAGAACTTGGAGAAAATGTAGTAACTCATAAAAATGCAAAAGACAATCTTTTAGAGCTATCTAAAAAGAAAAAGCTTAAACTAAAAGATAACATAAAAGAGTGATTAATACCGACCATTTTGTTGACGCCGCCAAAATGGTCTTTTTATTAACATCATTTTCCTGACGCCGGGAAAATGATAAATATCTTAAAAGTGCAAAAAAATCACAAAATCCTTTATTTTTACATTTTGACAAAAACGTCAAAATTTCCCCAAACTATCATTTTAAAATAAAATTATTAAAATTCAATAAAAATTTAACTATTCAATTACCCCAAAATTAAACTTTACGACGCTGACAATTCGATTTATATATTTCAACCATTCTTAATATTCTATAGCAAATAAACACAAGGTTAATTATTTTTTTATGGATTTGTGAACGTAGCGTTTATATACTTGAATACCTAAATGACTGTATAAAATCAATAAAAAAGGTGTTTGTGGCCACAAGAGGTCTACAAATCTTATAAACCAGTAGACCAATTATATTATTTTAATAAAAAAAGAGGCTTGCGGGCCCTTGGAGGCCTGCAAAGCTTATAAATTAATAGACCAGTAATATGAAATTATCAAAAAAGAAGGATTGTATTAACAATATCAATACAAGCTTTATTAACTAGTAAAGGCATATAGTATAAAATTGCAAAAAAGAGGTTCTATTACGGGGTTTTACGTAGTTTTTGTTAAGGCCCCTTAAGTGTATAATAAGATTAAAAGAAAAATGAACAAAACACCAAACAAGGAAAAAAAGCAAATGAAGGAATTTGTTTGTCCAAGGTATATTCAGATATTAAAAGAAATAATAAAGGAAAGGGAAACAAAAGTCCAGTAATTTTACTTTTTTAGGAATTATGAAAATGATTGCAATAGACAGAGCTATGCCAACTAAACTGAAGAAGAGAAGAGTTGTTTATGTAGATGACAACTCATGGAATGTAGTTGAAAGACTGGCTTCTGTTGAAGATAAGTCAATCAGCGAGGCTTTAAGAGATATATTACAAAGAAATTAAAAAAACTACCATTGTTCTAATTCAAATCAAAAAAAAGTTAAATTTTAAGGTTTAGAATAATGGAGAATTATTCAACGGCAAAAACATCTATTTATTTAGATACTCTTTTTAATGAAACTTCCCATAGAACATTAAAATAAGTTTTGAAACTTTCAGCAACAATTTTATTATTTATTACTATTGACATTGGAGTTTCTTTCTTTAAAACAATAGCTACGATATCCCCATATATTTCAATCCAAGCGTCTGTAGACCCTTTTTGTGGGAGATATTTAACTTCAGTATATGCTTGTTTCTTTCTTCGTTCTCCAAATTGTACTGCGTCCTGATTATAAATAATTTTTGCAGTTATTTTTTTTAATATACGTCTTCTGTTCCAGTCATCCCAATACCCGAGCACATTTTGATGCCCCGAAGCAGGATTTCCAAAATAAAACATAATGTTCCCTTTTTTCATTTTTGACAATGCCAATTCTCTAACATTCTTTATTCCCTCCATCCCTTCAAAAACTTCAGCTTCTTTTTTCATTTCTTTTTGCCCTATAAACGCTCCAAAATATGGCAGTGATTCTTGGAAAGCTTTTTTCTGGATTTCCATCTCTTTTTCTTTCTTTTCTAAAAACTCTACAATTCTCTCTGGTGGGGCCGCTTGGAAATAGCTTATATTGTTCTGTTTATAGTGGCTTACGATACCTTTCCTAACTAATTTCTCTAAAATCTCATAAAGTTTTGACCTAGAAACATAAGCTTCTTTTGCAATTGGGCCCGTTGTTGATGATCCAAGTTTAAGGAGTGCAATATAGACTTTCTCTTCTCCAGCCGTAAAACCAAGATTCTCTAAATGTCTTTCTGCCATGTGGATGTTAATTCTTGCGAATTTATAAATCTTTCCTTTATGTAACCTACTAGGGGGGCAACAATATCTATATACTATGAGGCACACCCAACTATTATGAATACAGAAACTAAAGCCACCATCGAAAGAGAAATTAAGGGATATCTTGTAGATACAAGTGCAAAGGTTGGTACATATGCTCTTCCTATGGGCCTTATGGAAGCTTCAAGAGGATTATCTTTGGAACAGATAGTTCAATCTAGAACAAGCGTGGCATTAGCAGATGCAGTATTAGGCAGAATATATGGAAAGGCTCTAAATTATACTAGAGAAAAATTCGGAACAGAAGGGAAAACAGGATTTAAGAGTTATCTCGTAGATACAGCCACCATGCTTGCAGTTTATGATCCTGCCTACGCATTAATATTGAAAAGTTGTGGAGCAGATTCAGAACAAACAGCTACTGCAGTAGGTTGGTTATCTGTAATATTGGCAGTTACTGCAAGACCATTTGCTAAGTATGTTCTTGATAGATGGAGAACCTATTGGGGAACCAAATAATCAGTTCTTTTTTTAAGAGAATAAAGGTGTATTGTTCTAATCTGCCTCGAAAAACAGCCAAAATTGGTTAAAAATTAGGGTGTAGAAAAAAGGCTACTTGTTCTAGTTTTTTCTCAGTAGAATAAATAAGGGTTATTTAAAAAACGAGCTAGAACTAGTCAACGAATTAAATAATGGGTAGGATTTAGCATAAAAAAATACTCTTGTAAA
>CAYHUT010000111.1:0-3560 GCA_964359835.1 Candidatus Woesearchaeota archaeon | reverse complement strand
GTAAAGTTATTGTAATATTTGTAAGATGTTGCTGTGTAAGATGCATTAATCTCTTGAGATGTTAATGCACGAGAGTAGATTTGGACTTCATCAAGAGTTCCATTGAAATATTCATTAGGAACATTGGTCCCAATATAAAGAGGAATTTCTTGTGTAGGAATAGTACCCGTACCTGAAACATTTACTCTTTTTGAACCATCTATATAAATAGCCATTTCAGAGCCACTATAAACACCAACAACATGATGCCATGCTGAATAAGTTATTGAAGCATTAAGTCCTTCTCCCCCAATATCCCCAAGATAAAAATAAATATTAGCATTATTCTCGTAAAATTTCAGGGCATAACTAGATGCAGATTTGCCTATAATAGTAGGCTGATGACTTGTTACTCCGCTATCTTTTATATTTACCCAAGTTGCAAGTGTTATTTGATTAGTTATATTTAAGCTAGGTAAGGAAGTAATATTTATACAATTCTGTATTCCATCAAAACTCATTCCTTTCCCAAACTTTCCAGTCTGATTTAAAGTCGGACAACTTGTACAAGTCCCATTATTACTCCAACTACTCTCATCATTAAAGAAAGTCCCGTTCTCTCCTCTTGTTGTATCATTTTCAAATCTCATCCAAAGAACTAAACTTCTATTCCAATCCAAGATAGTATAATGGTCATTTAAATCACTAGAAGAAACATTAACATAAACCTGATTATAATTCCTATAAATCCCCGTATCGGGCGTAGGTGTTGTAAAATTCAAAATTGGTTTTACAGTATCAACAGTTACATTCCTAGTTTCAGTACTATTCTTATTCCCAGCTTGGTCAACTGAATATGCTTTGTAAGTGTAAGTGGCATCACTTAAAGATGTAAAGTTATTGTAATATTTGTAAGATGTTGCTGTGTAAGATGCATTGATTTCTTGTGATGTTAATGCACGTGAATAATAAGTAAATTCATCAAGAGAGCCACTAAAATTATAAGTACCTGTAGGATTGGTACCTATCCAAAAAGCACCATTTGTAGCAGTAGCATTTACCTTTGTTCTTGAATTATCCAATCTACCGTCAACAAATATTCTCTGTGTTGTTCCATCAATCTGATATACTAAGAAATGCCATTTTCCATCACTTAAGGTATAATTAACTGAAGTCAAACCATCTGCACTAGCTGAACTACCTGCTAACATCTGTACATAACCAACATCAGGCCAATTTGTATATACCAAATTTATTCCATAGATAACATCTGTTTTGTGGTAATGTTCCCCTATAGCTGTAGCTGTTGACTTTTGCCAAAGTGTTATTGTATAATTAGAGGTTATATTAAATCCTGTGCCCAAACTTACTTTATCATTCACCCCATCAAAACTCATCCCCTTTCCAAACTTCCCAGTTTGATTTAATTGTGGACATGTCGCAGATGCACAAGTCCCATTATTACTCCAGCTCGATTCATCATTAAAGAACGTCCCATTCTCCAATCCAGTTTGATTCTCAAATCTCATCCAAAGAACTAAACTTCTATTCCAATCTAAAATAGTATAATGGTCATTTAAATCACTAGAAGAAACATTAACATAAACCTGATTATAATTCCTATAAATCCCCGTATCAGGCGTAGGGAATGTGAAATTAATTAATGGGAAAGCTGAATCATAACCTGTTGTTTGAGTTACTGTTTGTTTGTTACCAGCTAAGTCTACGCTGTAAGCTGTGTATGATGTTTGTCCTTCTGTTAGTGTGAAGTTATTTTGATATTTGTATAATGAAGCATTGTAAGAGGCGTTGATTTCTGCACTTGTAAGAGTTCTGTTTCTAATTATTACTTCATCTATCAATCCATTGAAATAAACATTAGGACTTTGTATCCCTATTTGAATAGTATTTCCTGAAATATTTATTGGATACTGGTTTGGAAGCCCAATAACACCATTTACATAATGAGTTCCTGAATTATTTACAACAAATGTCCATGTAGAAGATGTTAAATTTTTATACCAAAACATTGTTGTTGTCTTGCCTTGTGTTACTGTTGCACTAATTAATTGGCTTCCATTAAATATTAATCCTTTTCCAAAAGCACCAGAGGTATTTAGTGTAGGACAAGCAGTTCCAGAGCAGGTTGCATTATTGCTCCAAGAAGATTCATCAACAACTAAAGAAGCATTATCACCAGCATTATCAAATCTCCACCAACCAACTAAGCTTCTATTGAAATCTAAAATATCATATCTGTCATAAGTATCTGCACTTGTGAAGTTTATCATAAAGTTATTGTAATTAAGCCAAGAATTATCTGCTGGTGTTGGTGCAACATAAGATATTGTTGGCAATATGCTGTCGTATAATAATGTTTGTGATAAGGTTGTTTTCCATCCTGCTGAATCAACTGCATAGATTGTATAGTTGTTTTGCCCTTGAACTGCTGAACTTGACATATTTAAATCATAATTATACTTTGTTGCGTTGTAAGATGCGTTGATTTCTGATGATGTTAAGGCTCTTGAATATACTTTATATTCATCCAACGAACCGTTATGAAAATATGAACTACCTTGATAAGAACCAATATATAATTTTTTATTTAAAACAGGAGCTATTGCTTCATTAGTATAATTAATCCCTAATAAATTTCCATTAATATATGTTTTTATTGTCTGATTAGAATAACTAATTACATTTACATAATGATACCATTTATTTATTGTAGATATAAATGGTACTTGAGTAACCTTATAATTACTACCATTATTATATTGTAAAAATAAATCTGTTGGACCACTAGTATACATCCACAAAAATCCTGCTGATGATGATTGTGCACCTATATCAAATAACGAAGTTGTTATTCCTGTCGTTTGATTTAATTTAAACCATGTTTCAAATGTTATATCATTTGTTATGTTTATCAAATCTGTCTGTAATAAATAATCATTAATACCATCAAAAGATAAGGAATTACCAAATTTGTTATTTTCTTGGTCCAAAATAGGACAATTAGAACAAGTAATATTTCTTGACCATGAACTTTCATCATTGAAGAAAGTAGAATTCTCTCCTCTTGTTGAATCATTCTCAAACCTTAACCAAGTCACTAAGGTTTTATTCCAATCATTAATCAGATAAGATGGATTTGAATCAGTAGAACTGTAATTAAACTTAGCCGTATTTGTTAATGTGTTATTTGCTTCTGTGTAATAAAGCTGTGAGATAACTGGCGGTATTCCATCAGCGTTTAAGGTGTAAGTTGATGTTGATGCTTTTGCACCTGTTAAGTTGATAGCGTGAGCTTGATAAGTGTAAGTGCCTTGTAAGTTTGTAAAGTTATGATAATAGCGATATTGTGTTGAGTTCATTGATGCGTTAATCTCATCTGAGGATAATGCACGAGAATAAATCTGAACATCATCAATTGTTCCATTAAAAAAACTTTGTCCTGTACGATATCCTATTAAAAAAGGTGAAGTATTATTAAGATTTATTGTTGTTTTAGTTCCCGAATGTCCCGCAGTTATATCTCTTCCATTAAGGTAAATATATAATTCATTATCTTTTCT
>CAYHUT010000110.1:0-3601 GCA_964359835.1 Candidatus Woesearchaeota archaeon | reverse complement strand
AACACTAAATCTTGTTCCTGCTACAACGTATTCAGTATTTTCAGTGATAAATGGAGAAGAGTGATTTCCACCACTGTTTGGTAATTCAATAATTTCAGCTGTGCGGAAAGTTGTTAAGTCAACTCTTGCAACACGCGGTGTATTATTGGCATTGGCAAAACACCAGCGACCATCAATTTCACCGGCTGTTTTAGAAAGCTGTGTATGGTGCAAATCATCCCAAGGAACAAAACCGTGTGATGTATTTAACATTGGCTTTGTTTCTTCAGAATAACCCCAACCTTTTTCAGGATCGGTAGAAAAAACAGGAATAACGCGAAGTAAACGACCCGAAGGCAATCCATAAACGCTCATTTGACCGCTGAATCCACCACTCACAAAGTTGTAAAATTCATCGTATTTACCCGGTGCTACGTAAGCCTTAGCCGAAGCATCGCCACTTACTGCATTACTTACATTATTTGGCTTACATGAAACCAAACTTACCACTGCGCATATAGCTGCAAGCGACGTGAAATTAAAAGGTACACTTTTCATAATTATTTTTTTAGTACATTATATATATTAAACTTTACTTATTTTACTCCATCATTTTTCCTCATGAACTCAACTAGTCCGCGAGCTTCTTCATCGGTTAAGCTTTGGTTAGGCATACGCACAAGACATATCTCTAATTGAGCCTGAGCTGCAGGATCCTTATTAATCATTTCATCTGTATTAGTTATAAAATTCATTAACCATGTTGGAGTACGGCGCGTTGAAACACCAGCCCAACCCGGACCAACTAATTTTTCATCTGTAAGCTTATGGCATGATGCACATTTAACATCAAAAGCTTTAGTACCTGTTTCTGCCATCGCTACATCTAATGTTGCACCTACCTCAACGTCTTTAAATTTTCCTTCGCCGCGGTTAGGGTCATAAGAAGGGTTGCCGTTAGCAGCAGGTTCAGTTGTTGTTACCGGTGCAGCAACGTTTTGCTCATTTGATTTGTCGCCACCACAGGAAACAATTGCAAATACAAGTATTCCAAAGCAACTTAATGTGATTGTTTTTTTCATAAATGGTTTATTTTTAGTCAAAGCTACACTTTATCCTACTTAATACGTATTGATATAACTCATACCTTTTACATGATGACTATCAGTTTCTGCAAAATATCTATAAACATCTAGTTCAGTGGTCGTTATGTTTTTTTTATCCTAACGACTGCATATTTAAATATTTTATATTTAAAATTTTGTCTGATAAACGGGTTATAAAAAACCGTTAGAAGCATATTCTTTCATTTTATGATTATTGTTATAATATACTGTTCAAGTTTGTTGTAACTTTGCTCATAGTTTTTTATGACACCTGTATCTTTAAAGTGGTTACGAATTGCACTCGTTAATTTATCTATTGTTGCTTTGCTTGGCGTTATATTACGCTATAAAATCGCTTTTTATTTGCCATTTATCGATCAAAAACACTTGCTTCACGGTCACTCTAATTTTGCTTTTTCAGGCTGGATAAGTCAGGCACTAATGATCTTAATGGTTAGCTTCTTAAACAAAAGAGGTATTGAAAATGCATTTAAAAAATATACTTGGTTATTAGTTGGAAACCTTGTTTGCGCTTATGGCATGTTAATAGCATTTCCTATACAAGGCTATGGCCTATTTTCCATTTCCTTTTCAATCTTATCCATTTTAATATCGTATTTGTTTGCCTTGGTTTTTTGGCGCGACCTGAATAAGATTAATAAAAAATTTGCGAGCCGGTATTGGTTTAAAGCCGCACTCATGTTTAATGTTATTTCCTCAATTGGCACCTTTGCTTTATCATATATGATGGCTACCCGTTCGTTGGAACAAAATTGGTATTTGTCGGCAGTTTATTTTTTTCTGCACTTTCAGTATAATGGTTGGTTCCTTTTTGCAATTGGAGGTTTGCTAATTGATAAACTATATGCTTTAAAAATAATTTCAGATCTTAACAAAACAATTTTTTATATTTTTCTAATTTCTTGTTTTCCTACCTATTTCCTTTCAATTCCATGGATACAAATACCAACGTGGGCATTTGTAATAGTTGTGGCAGCTGCGGTGGCACAAATTGTAGGTTGGTTTTGGCTAATCAGAGTCATAAGCAATCATCACATTCGGTTTGACTCTGAAATTTCCCATGTTGCTAAAATCCTTATCCGTCTCGCTGCGATTGCGTTTACAATAAAAATAATATTGCAGTTTGGTTCAGCCTATCCACCATTAGGAAAAATAGCTTTCGGTTTCCGACCAATAATTATCGGTTATCTTCATCTTGTACTTTTAGGAGTAGTTACCATGTTTCTTCTAGGATTTATCGTTTCTCGAAAATACATTAACCTCAATAATAAATCTCTTATAGGAATTACAATTTTTGTTTGTGGTATTATCTTTAATGAAGGCTTATTAATGGCACAAGGGATATTTGCTATGAAATATGAAAACGTACCTTATATAAACGAACTTTTACTTTTTGCGGCTCTAACTATGTTTACAGGAATTCTTACGCTTCTTTTAAATCAATTCAAAAAGCAAAAAATCCAAATAGAATAAGAGAATTTATCTAATCCCGATTTTATTAGTACTCTTTTTAGGTTTAAAAATAGCTTTAAGCTTGTATTCGAAACCCTGACTCGGACTCTTGGCGGGCGATTGCGCAAGATTACCATATGAATTAATAAAGAAAAAAGCAGGCACCGCTTTTAAATTATATACATCATAAGCAGTGCTTCCCTTACCAACAGCGTTATTGAACAAAATAGTCCAATTATACTTCGGATTCAACTTTAAATAATTTTTAAAGGTTTTTAAACTATCATCCGTACAAATACTAATAAACACAACTTTATCGGCGTACTTTTTTACCAAATCAGCTATTTTCAACATTTCCTTTGTGCTGGTTATACTTTTAGTTGAGAAAAAATTAAGATAAACGTATCGTCCTTTAAAATCACTCAAACCAATCATTTTTCCGTTTCTATCGGCAGCAGTAAATGATGGCGCCGGTGACCCAACACCTAATTTATATGAAATTTGAAGGATATTACCGGCTATCTTTCTATGCTCTGCAATTTTTGTTGCTTCGTAAAACTGTTCAATTATGGCTACAACTTGTCCGTTATCAAATTGCGGACTATAGTAATAATCTCTTAAATTTTTAAGAATAACCAATTCACACAATGTATCGTTTGCAAGCAAGGGATCTGTTTTACAAAAAGATTTTAGATCCTTATACTGACCATTTGTATTTACCAGATGATGAATATTTTCGTTGGCTCTTCCTGTAGAATATGCTTCAAGATATCCTTTAAAAAAAGCGTTGAAAAAAGCCATGTACTCAAAATGGTTATGCAATACAGGCTTGCCCTTTATAAAGTTTGATGACAACAGGGCCTTCCCTCGTGCAGTACTTGAACTTAACTCTGCAATGCTATACTCTACATAAGTTTTAAAATAGCGGTTTGTGTTTTTCTTATAACGCCAGCTACAAATTAATTTTAAAGTATCAATTTTCTTATACATGCGGTTCTTATTTAGAAATTGGTCACCCGCGTTTGAGAATAGTTTATTGTAAA
>CAYHUT010000109.1:0-3630 GCA_964359835.1 Candidatus Woesearchaeota archaeon | reverse complement strand
AAGGATCCACTTATCGGACCGGGCTTGGTTGTTCAAAGGAGTGGGGCCAGCTCTTTCTCCCGAAATGGAGAAGCTCTCACGTCCGATAAAAGTTGGCCTCAAGGAGGTTTGGTATCAGTTTTTAGTAGATGCCAAAATATATGAATATCAAAAAACAATAAAAGAAGGTAAGCCTAAATCAGAGCTTGTTTTAAAAATATAGTTTTATAATTACCTGGAAAGAGAAATATATGTGTGGAATTGTTGGTGCTATAGGATTGAAGTTAAGTGCTTATATATCTAATTCAATAGTTGATACTCTGAAGCATAGAGGTCCAGACGATAGAGGTTATATTTTAGATCAAGATAAGGTGTTCTTGGGACACAGAAGGCTGTCAGTTATAGATTTATCTAATCTAGGCAAGCAGCCAATGAGTAATGATTCTGGTACCCTTTGGATTACGTATAATGGTGAGATTTATAATTACCGTGAAATACGTTCTGGTTTGGAAAAAAAAGGGTATAAGTTTAAATCACAAACAGATACAGAAGTTATTCTAAGACTTTATGAAGAAAAGGGTGAAGCATGTGTTAATGATTTAAACGGAATGTTTGCATTTGCAATTTATGATAAGCAAAAGCAAAAATTATTTCTTGCAAGAGATCGACTAGGGATAAAACCTCTTTATTATGCTCTACAGAATAATAATTTTGTTTTTGCTTCAGAAATTAAAGCAATATTAGCTACAAATCTTATTTCGAAAGATATAAACTGGCAGTCAATTTACCATTATTTTTCTTTTTTATTTGTACCTTGTCCGGAGACAGCTTTTAGTGAAATCAAGCAGCTCCCCCCTGCTCATTATTTAATCTTAGATTTAAATACAATGAAATTTAATTTGACATCATATTGGTGTCCTTATAAAGGTACTGATTTAGAGTCAGCCGACTACAATGATTTAAAGCTTCACTTAAGGAATTTGCTTAATGAATCAGTAAAAATGCAACTGATTGGTGATGTGCCTCTTGGGCTGTTTTTAAGTGGTGGAGTAGATTCCAGTATATTAGCCATTCTTGCAGCTAAAAATTCTTCTTCCAGGCTAAAAACTTTTACAGTTGCATTTGAAGGTGAGGAATTAGCACTGTATGATGAAAGAAAAGGCGCCCGTAGAATAAGTAAACAGGTTGATTCGGAACACATTGAAATTGTTTTAGATAAACCGGATCCTGGACTAATCCTTGACTTGCTAGATTGTTTTGATCAGCCATTTGCAAATCCGACATTTTATCTTTCATATCTGATATCAAAAGCCACAAAAAAACATGTTACGGTAGCACTCTCCGGAGTTGGTGGAGATGAGCTGTTTGGTGGCTATCCACGATATAAAGCATTGCCATATGCAAAGTTCTTAAGTATATTTCCAGGAGTTTTTAATAAATTATTTACAGGAATTACAAATCTGATTCCGGAAAGTGCTACTTCTCATTTCCCCAGAAGAATTAAATTGTTAGCTAGAGGGATTGGTGTTCCTCTAGCTGAGCAGTATTTAAGATGGTCATATTATTTAAGCGATGATGAAAAAAAATCTTTACTTAAGCCGACTTTTGCAAGAAATGCATTGCTAATTAAATCAACAAATATAATTGATTCGTATCTTTCAAAAATCTCTTCTAGTGATATTCTTAATAGAATTCAATATGTAGACTTAAATACATTTTTATTAGATAATTTGCTTGAATATACTGATAAAACAAGCATGGCTCATGGCCTTGAAATTCGGGTGCCATACTTAGATCATAGAATAGTTGAATTGAGCTTTAAAATTCCTCAAAAGTATAAAATCCATGAAAAGAAATCAAAATATATACTGAAAGAATCATTTAAAGATCTTTTGCCTGAAGAAGTTCTTAACTCTCCTAAAAAA
Organism: Candidatus Woesearchaeota archaeon; assembly: GCA_964359835.1. Taxonomy (GTDB): domain Archaea; phylum Nanobdellota; class Nanobdellia; order SCGC-AAA011-G17; family GW2011-AR18; genus CAYHUT01. The sequence goes on along the minus strand of CAYHUT010000109.1, from coordinate 1,726 downwards.
GGGTTTTGTGCGCCAATTTCAATCTGGATAAATGAGCATTTTGATTATTATTTTGATAATTTACTTACCTGTGATTATGTTAAAAAGCAGGGAATAATGGATTGGGATACAATTCAATTACTACGGAAGCAACATAAAATGAGAATAAGAGATAATTCTATGGAGCTTTTTGGCATAATAATGTTTGATGCTTGGCATAGAAAATATTTTAATTAGAAATAAGAGTAAGGATGAATATGATTAGGTTAGCTATAGCTGGTTGTGGACTTATTGCACCAAAGAAACATATACCCGCATTACTTAGGTTAAAAGATAAAGTAGAGATAGTAGCTTTATGTGATTTAAATGAAACTGTTGTTAAAAAAGTGGCTGAGAAGTTTGGTATTAAAAAATATTACACAAGTTTTTCTGAAATGCTTTCATGTGAAAAACAAGATGTTATTGATATTTGTACACCACCACAAACTCATGCAAAACTTGCAATAGAAGCTCTTGAGATGGGATGTCATGTAATTCTGGAAAAGCCTATGGCATTATCCTTGAAAGATTGTGATGCGATTATTCAAACTGCAACTAAATGTAGTAAAAGAGTTGGGGTAATTCATAATCAATTATTTAATCCTGCAATGCTAGAGGCAGTTAATATTGTTAAAAGTGGTGGAATAGGAGATTTCTTAGGTGTTCAGATCTTTTTATCAACTCCAACTGATTATATGACATCCAGTAAAGATCACTGGGCTCATAAACTCCCTGGAGGAGTACTGGGTGAAACAGGTCCACACAGTGTTTACTTGACAACAACATTTTTAAAAAATATATATGAAGTTGATGTTCATGCTAAGAAACTTCTAACAGAATATCCTTGGTCAGTTTCAGAAGATTTTAGGATTAATCTTTTTGCTGAAAATGGTATAGGGACTGTTACGCAAATTTATGGGAGTAATCAATGGGCTGCAGAGGTTGAAGTATTTTGCACAAGGGGGATATTAAAAATTGATTTACAAAACAAATCAGTTATTAAGTACAATAGACCTAAATTATCTGCTTTACCTCTAGGTGTTGGTGTATTAGAAAGTGTTTCCCAGTCATTAGTAAACTTGGGTAAAATAAGTTTAAGTTATTTTGTGGGTAGAAAAAGAGATGCACACTTTACAGCTATAAATGAGTTTATAAATTGTATCTTTGAGAATAAATCATTTCCAACTACTGGCGAAGATGGTAGAGAGACAATAAGAGTTATTGAAATGCTTGTAAAGAAATTAGAGGAAAAGTCTAACTAAACGGGGGGTGTAAGAAAGTTTGTGTAAACGGTCATTCGGCAGGAAACTGCCATCCCACAAGGAGCCACCATGACCGTAGACAAGAAGCCATTACCGCAAGACCTCATCGATGGGCCCGCTTTCTTTGCGTCTACGATAGGACATTACTTATACGCGCCTCAGTAAATCTTCAGTTACAACATCTATAAGAGCACCTTCGGAATTTTTAGGGATAAGGGATAGGAATTTCCTTTTGACATAAGGCCTGTTCTCCGCATCCGGAGCCCGGATTGCCGGGCCTTCCCCCGCCGACCGGGCTGCACTTGCAGGCGGGCCGGTGGGCCTTGACCACCCTAGTCCCAACACGGGGGCCGCCGCAACCCGAAAATAGGGAAAACGCCGCCCGCGGGCCGCGCGAGATCGCACCGCGGCCGTGTCACCGGATCGGACGAGCCTTTAGAAATAGC
>CAYHUT010000108.1:0-3733 GCA_964359835.1 Candidatus Woesearchaeota archaeon | reverse complement strand
AGCACTGGAACAAATTGGCTCAAATTACAAAAAATTTGTTGCCTATTTGTTAAAAAATAAACCGGCTATTTGCATTCACATAGAACATATTGCCGAATTGCTTGACGAGAATAGGCTAATTGACAATTTGTCTATCAAGTATTTTAGAAAAAGAAAATATTTGGAGGGTTATCTGGATTATTTAAAGGCTTTAGAAAAAGAAAATAAAATAAAAATAATTGAAGCCAAAAGAACCTATATTGGCAGTATGTTTATAGAAGGTTATTCAATTATAATCTGGTCACCAATAAAATAAAATGCAAGACTTTTCTATAGATTTTATCAGTAAAACAATATTAAAAGAATCCACCAGTTGGCAAACATTTGTTACTGACAATATGACATCATTATTTCCCTATCTGCTAAATCAATTTACAGCTCATAATGAAAGACTTGATGCCATTTCCAAAGAATATGAAATGAACAAAGATCAGCAGGACTATTTTAGGTCAATTTCCCTCCACGATATTTTTAAATGTTCAATAGAAAATAATAAAGTTCTAAAGATTCCGCCCAAAATATCTTCTATAATCGCAAAAAATTTGAAGAAATTTCCGAAGATTGGAGATACTTCTTACAACTTCTCAGCCAATGTGATATTTGAGCCTATTTTAAATTTAAATTTATTAAAAGCAAATCAAACAATTCTCCTCGATTTTATTTCACTATTGAATCCTGGAGATAAAGAAAAAGGTGTTTCAAGTCTTAAAGAAATTATTGAATCAGAGTCAAGATCGATAATGAAAAGAATAGGAGAAATAGAAGATGAGCTAAGCAAAGCTCCGGACATACTTAGCAAAGCCCTTAATTTGGAGGCTGATTATACTATGTCAAAAGATAAACCAAGATTATCCATCATCACTGCCTCTTATAATTTAGCGAATTTCGTAGAAGAAACAATGCAGTCTGTCGCCAATCAAAACAGCCATTTTTTCGAGCACATAGTGATTGACGGCGGATCAACTGATGGAAGTTTGGATATTTTAAAAAAACACCCTCATATCAAATTAATCTCTGAGAAAGATACTGGCTATCCTGATGCATTTTGGAAAGGACTTAGACTGGCTCGTGGAGAATATGTAATGCAGTGTGCCATTTCAGACGGCTATGCAAATAAAAATTGGGTTAAAATGTGCATAGATACACTTGATAATAATAAGGATATATCTCTTGTTTGGGGATTTCCAGGCAGACTAACTGAACATAGCAAATTGACGGCTATCGCTAGACCACAATTTCATTACAATGCTCCGCCAAAAGAAGAAAAATTTTTTAATTACTGGTTAATGTCGTATTTCGTATACCCTGAAGGAAATCTTTGCGCAAGAAAGAGCGTAATGGAAAAATGCTATCCAACACTTGATGAATTAAATAATAACAATATGCTTGACTGGCTGGAATTTAGTTTTAGATTCAATAGATTAGGTTATATCGCAAAAAATATACCGGTTATGGCAAATTTTGGAAGAACTCATGGCAATCAATTAGGCGAACAATTAGGTCTTGATGGATCACTAAAAAAGAAGTATCAGGATTATAGAAGAAAACTAAGAAAGTATAGAAATAATATTCTGTTTGGATTAGCAGATCATAAATTTATAGATAGCAACGGAAATATTCTTAATGATAGAATCTTTGATAAGAAAGAGTTTCTAAAGGAATATTTATCATTTTTATCTGTTAACTTATTTAAAATAAATAAAAAATACTTCATGCCATCAAAATATATTAATTACATGAAAAGAAAATTTAAAATATGAGAATTCCTAAAAATGTAATGGTCATTATTTTAAATCATAATAGTGGCCAACTGGCGAATCAGCTATGGGATTATATAAGTATATATGCTTATTGCCTTGAAAAGAAATTTGAGTGTAGAAATTATTGCTTCTTTGAATATAGTAAATACTTCTCCATGCCTGTAAAAAATATTTTTATTGATATTATATTTTATAAATCATTTTCCATAGCATGCTTATTCCTGCCTGCCAATTTCATAAAAAAAGCATGGCGTAAAATTTATAAAGCCTACTCTAGCGCAATAAAAATATTACACCCTGATAGTATAATTTATTCAAGAACAACAAAAGACTCATTAGGATCTTATGCTCTACCACCATCTGCGCAATCCACTCAAGAATTGCGCAGATTAGAGAAGGGTGATAAAAAAAATATATATTTTGATGGCTGGCTTTTTAGAAATACTGTCGGCATTATAAATTACAGGGATGAAATAATAAAATATTTTAAACCTAGAAAAGATATACTGAAAAATGTTAAAAATTTCATAAATCCTATAAAAAATAAATTTAAAATATTAATTGGGGTTCATGTTAGGCAAAAAGATTATAAAAACTTTAAAAATGGAAGGTTCTTTGTAGATCAAAAAAGAGCAAGAGATATAATTAATGAGTATATTAATGTATTTCAAATAAATAAAAAAGAGGCGTGCTTTATTATTTGTAGCGATGATAGCATTGATGAAAACATGTTCTCTGGTTTAAATATTGCTATAAGTCATAATAATTTAATCGAGGACCTTTTTATATTGGCTTCGTGCGACATTATATTAGGATCAGATAGCACATTTGGAAGTTTAGCATCATATTTTGGAAATATAAGCCATGTAATTTTTAAAAAAGATAAAATTGATTGGGCTTATTACGAAGATAAAAAACAGTATTTTAATAATAAGTACTGTTTAAGCGTATGCAATGATAATTCTCTTTGGAGCGGCTACTAAACTAACTGTCTAGTGCTTGCAATACATATATCCTCTCATGGAAAAGATTCGGAATAAGCTTAAATACAACCTCAAATACCGGCTGTAAAAATCTAGCTAAACGCGGGATCTTCCATATGTATGGAATAAATATTCCGTATGATTCGCTGTTAATTATAGAGAAATGATCCCTTATTAATCTTTCATATTCGTTAAATTTAAGATGATTCTGGAAATTACCTTTTTTTATCTTCATAGTACTAAGCATGGACGTATTTGAAGCAAAAGAACATATATAATATCCTCCCGCCTTCATATGTTTCTTTGCAAATAAAAACTCTTTTTGAAAATCTGTAAGATTTAAAACGCCAACCTCAACAACTATATCAAAATCACCAAAACTACTATTGGCTTCCTTTAAATAAAATTCCATTTCATGGTTTTTGTCAATTCTTGTAGCCTCTTTAATCATTGTATCTGAAATATCGACCCCAACCAATCTAATAATGTTTTTAAAATTATCTTTTGTCCATCGCAAAATAACACCATCAGCACAACCAATCTCAAGAAGAGTTATATTAGCTTTACCATCAACTATTCTACCAATCATTTTTGTTAAAATACTTCGTCTTTTTTTAAAAAATAAATGCGAAAAATCAGTATCTTTTTCCGGATACCTTTTTTGAGAATATATATAACCCTCTTTATTGTAATACTCTGTATCTTTTTTCATGCTTTTTTAAATACACACACTATATGACGTGCGGTATTTTTGTCAGCATTAAATATAAATTTATTTGAAAACGCAAACAAAAATCTCCTAATGGTAACAAATGAACATAATTTCCTAAATAAACGGATTAATACATCGTACACAAAACCACCCCTGACAACATAGTATGATTCAATTAATTTAAAATCCTTAAACTGCTCATGTAAAAGCACCAGATCATAATGTCTGTAATGTTTTTT
>CAYHUT010000107.1:0-3777 GCA_964359835.1 Candidatus Woesearchaeota archaeon | reverse complement strand
CATTTTCAGTTAATAAAAAATTTTCCATTTCTTTTTTTTCATTTGAATTTCTTTTAACATTTCTTTTCTCAATTTTCATTAATAATTTTTTTATTTTTTCTTCACACAATTTATAAATCTTTGTGCTTGTAATAAAATTTTTAACGAATTGCATTCTATATATTTTTTAATAAATTTTTGTAGTAATCATACTGAATAATGGATTTTCTAACATTATACCTATTAAACTTGCTAAACTTCCTACAATTAAAGTTTCTATTGGTTGACGTGTATTATTTCTAAATCGTGCACGGTATATCGTATCATATAAAAACTGATATATTACACCTGATATTACAGGTTCTAATACATATTTATCAATTTTTTTCATATCTGGAATAACTTTATCGATTATATAATCAAATAATAATTGTTTTACAAGGCTTCCAGATAAAATAGAAAATGCACCAATTAAAGCATCATTTATAATAGGATTTCCCAATGATAAATTAAATTCTAAATTGCTTACAAATTTATCATAAATTATAATTGTTCCAGCTGCTATTGCAGGTTTTAATAAAAAATCAATTGTATCAATTGTACTTGTCATTTATATATTATATTAAAAATTATTTTTCTTCTTTTTTTGTTTTTCCTTTATAAGATTTTAAAACTGTTTTATCTTCTATTTTTTCTATTTTCCTTTCGTTTTGTGAAATTCCAGAAACTAAATATAATGGGTTTGTGCTTTCTAATGTTATATCATATAATTCTGCTAATGGTTTTACAATTGCACTGCATTTTTTGTAACATTCATTTAAATTTAATCCCTATTTTATACCAAATCCAAATTTTAAATCGTGTTCCACTCTTGCATAATTTTTGCTTGTTGAATATAATCTTGGGAATTCAATATAATATAATTTCATAATATATTTTAAAATTTCATCTGCAAAATATAAATCATTCTAAATTCTTTTTGCTAATTTTTGTAAAATCATTGGATTTTTTTTTTTGCTTACTGTATATTCTGCTGACAATCTTTTTTGGTCTTTATAAATCCCAAAATGTAAAAATATAATTTTTATATTTTCGAAATCTTGTCAACTATCAGGACAAGGAAGAAAATATTTTGGGTCGTCTACTTCATTTTCATTAATAGAATTAATATAAAATGAAATAAAATTTCTTTCTTCACTAATATTTTTCAATCCACCATAATAAAAATCAAAATAACTAGTGCCTAATTTTGAGAATTTAACATTTTTTTTTAATATTGACATCTTATATATATATTAGGAATAAAAATTAATAAAATTGTTTTTTTATTCTTTTAATTCCTCTTTTTTTTCTTCCTTAGTTTTCTTTTTTTTCGTTTTTATTGCCCCTAAATTTTTTTTACCTTTTAAAATTGATTTTGCCTCAATTTTTTCTTTATTATATTGTATATCGCTTAATTTTCCATCAATTTTACTTGGTGCAAAGTTTTCCATTATTTCATTATTTATATGGTCATGACCTTTATATATTTCTTCTACTTTTTCTATACATTCTTTCATCGTTAATCCGCTAGGCTCTCCCATATTATTTTTTGTACCTTCCTTTCCGTTTAACTCTGAGTAAGTTATTAACCCGTATTTGTCGATATTTGGTTCAACATCATAATAAAGTTTCATAATTCGTTTTAATTGTTCAATAACTAAATCATTATTTAACTTAATTAAATTTGAAAGTTTTTTTATTAATAATAATTTATAACCGCTTTCATTTGTAGCCACTATTTTATTTACAAATAAACTTTCAAAATATTCATATCCTAAATATGATTTATATTGGTAAAATAAATCTATGTCATGTGTATTTTTTAAAAAAAATAAATCGTCTACTTGAGTTCCTAAATTGTTAACTACTCCTATTTGTGGATAGAAATTAATAATTGTTTTCTTTTTTTTCTAAAGTTTCCCTGTAAATCCGTAAACATGAGTAATAAAATTTCCGTCTTTATCAACTAGGGGTATATTTTCTATTAATATTGACATTATATATAATAAATAAAATTTTTTTTTCAATATTTATATATTATGCATATTGAAGAAATAAAAAACTCGTTATTTGATTTGGGCGATATTGAAAATATTAAATTACAACGTCAAAATGTGAGATATCATGGAAAAGAATTATTAATGTATGTTTTTCCTACAATACCTGAGATAGTAAAAAAAGGCGTAAAATCAATTCTTAAAAATAAAGATGAAGAATTGCATGAAATTCACGAAATATAGTAGCCAAAAAGTGATAAATTTAAAATATCATCTAAGAAAAAAAATATTGAAGAAATGTATGCAGAAGAAGAACAAGAAGAAAGAAAAGGATCAGGTTTTTTCTCTTAGTTTTTCGGCAAAGGATTTTTGGGAACTGGATATTTAGCAAATATACCTATAAATGAATAGAATTTTTTTGATGTTATAAATTTTTAGGATGAATATATGGTATAGGATAATACAAATATGGAAGAATGTTTTAATGGTCTCGGATTTGATAGAAATTTAACAATGATTTAGCATATTTATCAAGCATTTCCAGAAAAACAAGAATTTTTTAATCCATTTATTATGAGATTAAGACGATTTTATAAAATATTATCTTTTATTGCTTTATGATTTACAACAGAATTTTTTTATGATGACCCAAAAAGATTAAAAAAAAGCGGTTTATACCTTGGAACATGCCAAAAAATAGCATTTGAAATTGTGCGAAATATGCAAAAAGATATAATAAATTTAATGTGTGATAATTATGATGTTGGAAGGGTTATATTAAATAAATCTGGAAAATAATAATTTTTCTTTCTAATATATAAATGAATTATTTAAAAAAAATAGTTGGCTATTAGCAAAAATCATATTCACCACCGAAAAAAATTTTCAAACGAAAAAAAGAAAAATATATAAAACCAACTGCAGAAGAATATGAAGAAAACGACGCAGAAGAAATAAAAGAAGAAAATATCGAAGTTGGAATACCAATTGAAATTAGTATGGAAATGTATAACGGGATTAAAAATGAACCAGAAATTAGGGATATATTATTGGAAATTGATGAAAAGGGAATAATTGACTTGGAAAGCGTTAACGATATAGAAAAAAAATTAAATTTAAAATTCACAGATAAAAAATCAGATGATAAATCATATAAAAAAGCTTTAAAAAATGTAAAAAAATTTATTGATAAAAACACAGGTAAAATAAATATGAGAAAAAAAGAAGCAAGAAAAAATTTTGAAGAAATAAAAGAAAATATAAGCGAAAAAAATATCAGAAAAAATATCGAAAAAGAAGAAAAAATAAAATCTGAAAGGACATCTTTTAAAAGAAAATTTAAATCTAAAGAAAAATAGTTAGAAAAAAGCAAAGAAAAGAAAAAAGAATTAACAAAAGAAAAAACAAGTTTAAAAGGAAAATTATTAAGGCGTGAAAAATCAATTGAAGAATTAAAATCAGATAAAGCACATTATGAGAAAAAAAATAGCGAATTATTAAAATTATTTAATGAAAAATCAAATAATTTTAAGGAATTAATGGATGATTATAAAATAAGCGAAAAATCAAATATCGAATTAAAAAAAAGACAAGGGGAATTAATGAATGAAAAATTTAATTTAGAAAATGAAATAAAAGAAGGTAAATTAAGTAATAAACAAATGCAAGACAAAGTAAAAAATTTTGGTGAAAATGTTAAAAAATTAAAAATTGAATTAGAAAAAGGCGCAAATAAAATTGTTGGTGAAAAATAGAAACA
>CAYHUT010000106.1:0-3828 GCA_964359835.1 Candidatus Woesearchaeota archaeon | reverse complement strand
GGATAGGAGATGTAGTAAGACTGAAAGTTGAAGACTTTGATTTTGAACGAGAGGTTGTAAAAGTTGTTCAGAGTAAACGCTCTAAAGACAGGATTTCTCCTTTTCTTCGAGAGGGACAAGCGATTATTGAGAAGTGGATAAAATATACTGGTGCAACGGAGTATTTATTTCCTAGTTATGAGAGCCACAGCATGGCAACTATAGATGAACAGTATCTCTCAAAAAGAACTATCACTAATGGATTTAATGAAGTAGTAAAAGAAGCAAATCTCCAGCGAGTTGATGAGAGATATACAGGGCAGAAAAATCAGCGGAAGAACTTTACCTTTCACACGTTCAGGCACACTTTCTGTACTTATCACTTGGAGAACGAAGTTTCCGCAGCTTTTGTATCAAGAGCAGCTGGCCACAGCAAGATGGATACAACAGTAGGAGTTTACGGACACATGGCAACCGGCAATATGATTCAGGCATTTAGGAGATCATTTGAGAAGAATAAGAAAGCAAAGCCGGAGAAGAAGATGGTAGAAAAATCAGACTTTAATCCCATGAAGGAACTAACGCAGATGTTTATCTCAGGAGAGATAAGCGAAGATGTTTTTCGGAAGAAGAAAATGGTTCTTGAAGATATAGGGTTAATTCCTTAACACAATCAAGTATTGTACTAAAGAAAGGGATAATGTATATAAATTAGTGACATTTTGGCTTCATATGCCCATTGATAATAACAACGGCAATGATAATAAGCAAGTCAACCTGTGCAAGGTGGGCGTGACTATCAATCCTATCAATTTGCTTAAAGTGCGAACTTCTGGTGAGTATACTTCTATGACTATGGACTGGGCTAAAGGCTCAAAAAAAAAGAACTATGTCCGCGTAGAACGACTTGATGGTACTGGTGATAAAGGTAGGGACGTGATATGCCAGGAAGATGAAGAAGGAAAGGTTTGGGATAATTATCAATGCAAATATTATTCCCGTCCACTTGGACCAGTGGATGCGTATGTCGAAATTGGCAAGCTACTATTCTACACATTTAAGAGAGATTATACTATTCCTAGGCGATACTTCTTTGTAGCACCACAAGGACTATCTGTCAAGTTGAGAGATATATTCAAGGATGCGAATATTCTTAAGAAAGCACTGATTTCTGCCTGGCAAAGCTGTGAAAGTAAAATCACGGAGACACAGTTTGTCAAACTTGAAGGGAATTTCAAGAGTTATGTCGAAGGGTTTGATTTCTCCATTTTTGATTATGTAACTCCTGAAGAGTTTGTCGAGCAGATGAGGGGGACAGCTTATTTTTCGAAATGGTTTGGTGAACCAACCAAGGCACGTCCTCTAATGGATAAGTATCCAGAAGAGATTAACATGGCGCTTGAGCTGACTTATATAAAAAAGATTCTTGATGCGTATAGTGAGCACCTAGAGAAAAATGTTTCAGATTACAATGAGCTTGAAAAACATCCTGAACTAAAAATACACTTCGAACGCCAGAGAAGAGATTTTTTCAGCGCAGAGTGGCTCAAAGCTTTTTCAAGAGAGATATATGAACCAGAACTACCTGTCTTTGAGCAATTGAAGGAGGAGATATACGATGGTATAATCGAAACTATCGAAGAAGATGCCAAGAATGGATTTGAAAGATTAAATAAAGTACTACAGAGAGCTTCTGGAATTACAAGTATCTCGAGTCCTCTAAATGAATACACCTTGATAAAGGATAAAAAAGGTATATGCCACCACCTAGCGAACGAACGAGAGGATGTCACATGGAGAAGAAGATGAGTTCCATTATATTTAATTCCCCCGTAGAAGTTGGATTGAGACTTTTGGTCTTGTTAAAACATACCACTAAGAGTTTGGATATGCAGAGGTTAATTTACTACAACTACTTTTTGATTCACTCTTCTGATGTCCCTGAATCACCTCGAAGCCTTCATCCCGATCTTCCAGGCAGAGCCTGCGAGATACTCGTCAATAGAAAAATTGTGAAGAAGGGCATTTACATCCTTTTATCAAAAGGTCTTATCAATGTTAAATATACAAAACAAGGAATCAAATACATTGCCTCAAAGGATATAGAGATTGTCTTTAAAAAATTTGAGTCTGAATACGCAAGAGAACTAAGTGAGAGAGCGAAATGGGTCTTTTCTACATTTGATACTTACTCCGATAAAAAGTTGTCTGATTATATGAATAAGCATTTGGGAAAATGGGGCAGTGAATTTTCTAGGAACTACACTGTTTTGGAGCAACAAAATGCATAAAGGATTGTACTTTACTAAGGTGCAGGTTATACACCCGAAGAATGGTCCTTCAGAAATTAACTTATCGTGTGGTCTAACGGTTATATCTGGTGCATCAAATACTGGTAAATCATATTTATTTCAGTGTATGGACTATATTCTCGGTGCAGGATCAGAGCCAAAGGACATCGAAGAAGCAAAAGGGTGTGTTGAAGTACGTGCAGAAATAAAAACATATAAAGGGGAAACATTCTCTATAAGTAGGAAATTTGGTGATACTAAAATATATGTAGCGGAGTGTTTTTTATCTGACTTCAATAAAACCGAAACTAAGCAACTATCTGCAAAACACAGTTCTAAAAACGACAATAATATTTCTACATTCCTCCTCAATCTCCTAGGCTTAAAAGGCAAGAAGCTCCGGAAGAATAACCTAAATGAGAAACAAGAAATTAGCTTCAGAGATGTGGCAAGATTCTGTTTAGTAAATGAAGAGAAGATTATCTCAGAAGATTCGCCGATTTATTCTGGTCAGTTTATCAACAAGACAATAGAGGATTCCCTTTTTAAGTTATTGCTTTCAGGGATAGATGATGATGAATTAGAAACTTTTACAGATCCTAAGACAGCGAAGACTAAGATTAAGGGTAAACTAGAGTACATACAAGAAACCAAAGAAAAACAAGAGAAAGAGCTAGTTGAATTAAAAAAGAAAGTTGACTCTTTACAATTCGATGAGCTTAACATACAGATAGAAGAACTAACTGGCTTAGTGGATCAGACAAACAGAGATGTTTTAGTAGAAGAAGAGAAAAGACAGAAAATTTGGAAAGAGATAGATGAGTTGAATTCTAAAATCGTCCAAATAAATGAACTCAAAGGACGTTTCAACTTGTTAGATAAGCATTATTCAAGTGACCTCAAGAGACTAGAGTTTATCAATGAAGGCAGACAAATAATAGAACAGTTGGAAAGTGTTAACTGCCCAATATGTGGTACTCTTGTGAAGCAAAATATTCTTGAACCTTTTGAAGATCAAGCAGATGAAGTTGTGGAAGCAATGAAGCAAGAGTATCTAAAAATTCTTCATATGAAGAAAGAACTAGGTAAAACTGTGGATGGACTGCAAGCAGATGGAGATGAATTAATAATTGAAATAACTCGGAAAAAGAAAGAATTTGACAATCTGAATAAGTATATTACGGGGAAGCTCAAACCAATATATGTCGTCAACTCCGAAAAGCTTCAGAAATTCCTTAATTTGCGTGAGGAGAAAGGAAGAGTTGCTGCTATAAAAGAAGAAATTGCCAGATTAGAACATGAATCTGAATACTACAATGAAAAACTTAATGAAAAGGAACAGCGAGGTGTAGGAAGAACTTTAACTGCAGATATCTACAACGACTTTACAAAAGAAGTTAAAGATATTCTTACAGAATGGGGATTAGATTGCGACAGTATCTACTTTGACAGAACTTCTAATGATATAGAAATTGATGCTAAGAAAAGGCGTAACTATGGAAAAGGATTTCGAGCAATATATTTATTATGATGAAGATGCATCAGGGATTCCGAAGTT
>CAYHUT010000105.1:0-3838 GCA_964359835.1 Candidatus Woesearchaeota archaeon | reverse complement strand
CTTTAATAACATCGCCTTTAACAACTGCTGGAAGTTCTTCTTCATCCAAATGAACAAATCTTCCATATAATTCATGCCATCCTTTTCTAATAGTTCTTGTTCCCTTACAGATAAATAATTCTTTATTAACATCAATTTCAATTGTGACTGTCTCACGCAAGGCGCTTTCACCAAAAACAGAAAAGAATCTTCTTACAATTAATTCAAATAATCCTGCTTCTCTAGATTCCAATTTCTTAGGTAATTCTCCAGTTGGATAAATTGCTGGATGCGCAGGATCAGTTTTAGCACCTTCAACAGGTTTTAATTTCTCCTTACTCAATAAAAATTCACATTCTTTAGTAAAATGCGTTCCAAGCTTCTTCAAAATCTTTTTGTAATTTATGCTTTCTGGCAATTTCTGCGAGCTAGTTCTTGGATATGAGATATAACTATTAGTATACAAATTCTGTGCAATCTCTAATGTAATCTTAGGTGTTAAACCCAAAACAGCATAAGCTTCAGTTTGTAATGTTGTTAAATCAAATGGCAAGGGGGGATTTTGATTGACTTCTTTTTTATCAATATTAGAAACAATGGCTTTTTTTCCAGAGGCATTTTTAAAAGCACTATCCGCTTTTTTCTTGTCAAAAAATCTATCCTCATGATGATAAGCTAAAATATTTTTTCCTACAACTTTATTGGAGGTTTCGGAAATCTCTGATTTCCCAGAATCCTTGACAGAACCTTTTAATTCAATCTCCCAATAAGGCTCTGGTTTGAATGCTGCAATTTCTTTCTCCTTCTCATATAAAATATTCAGCGCGGGCCCTTGAACACGACCAGAACTTAAAATCTTAAACATACCAGTTGCATTTTTAATAGATAATGTCAATGCACGGGATAAATTAATACCATATAGATAGTCCAATTCGTGTCTTGTAATTCCTGCTTCCGCCAAACCTTTATCAATATGCGGAGAAATTTTCTCATAAGATTCTCTCAAATCATCCTGTGTTGTTGTTGAGTAATGCATTCTTAATGCATCATTTTTCTTGCAAATAAAATGCAAAATTCTTTCGCCAATTACCTCTCCTTCAATATCCCAGTCGCAAGCAAGAACAAAACTATTTGCATCTTTAGCCAATTTTTTTATAACATTTAAATAAGGTTTTGTATATGCGGATTCCTTGTGAGCTTCACTTGATGGAACCCATTTAATATCAAATGTTGGATATTTCCAGCCAGTTTTAACAGCCTCCATAACTGTAAACAAATGACCAACTGCACAAACAATATATATTTCTTTCCCATTATGTGTTAGATGGTAATATGAAACCTTTCCTTCCTTCTTGACTTCTGGTTTTTTATCAGCTATAGCTTGCGCTATTTTCAATGAAGTGCTTGGCTTTTCCGTGATGATTAACTGATAAGGCATAAAACATTCAAAAACCACATTATATATAAATTGTTTGGTAAAGAGAAATTTTTATAATTCAATAATCTTTCCGTTTCTTCCGACATTAATTACTTTTGTTTTACCGACGTATTCTTCAACGCCTTCAGCCTCATGGACATGACTGCAAAATAGAACATCTGGTTTGAATCTCTCAATTGCTTTTTTTATTCCAGTGCTTCCAGGAAAAAAACTAGTTAATTTCTCCATCTTAGTATCAGAAGGATGAACATGCGTAACCATAATCTTTTTATTCATATCTTTAATGTTCTTAAAGCCTTTTTCTAAAATATCATAAATTTCTTTTTCTTGCAACGCTTCAAGACCAATATTCGCTCCACCACATCCAAAGAAACCAATATTGTCATATTTTACAGAATAACCATGAATATTTTTAACACCATACATCTCAGCTAAAAAATCAGCAGTTGCAAAACCATCATGATTCCCCGGTATCAATAAAACTTTTTTATTTCTTGTAACAAAAGGTTTAATCAAATTAATACTGTCCCTTCCATGCTGCACAATATCACCGCAAAGAATAACCAAATCAACATTCTCCTTATCAGCCCTCTCAGCAAGTTTCTTAGCTAGCCCAGAATCCCCATGTATATCCCCTGCTGCTAATATCTTAAACTTTTTTACCATAATAAAAACAAAGCTAGAAAGTTTATAAACTTATTCAACCAATTACTTTCTTTCCATACATATAAGGAATTAAAACCTCAGGAATCTTTATCTTGCCGTCTTTTGTTTGGCAATTCTCAAGAATAGCAACTAATGCCCGCGAAGTTGCAATTACAGTATTATTTAATGTATGGGTATAATACCTTTTTCCATCTTTACCCAAAATTTTAATATTCAATCTTCTAGCCTGCGCCTCTTCCATATTAGTAACTGAACCAACTTCAAAATATTTTTTCTGGCGGGGACTCCAAGCCTCAACATCAGCAGACTTAGCCTTAAGATCAGCCAAATCTCCAGAACAGCATTCTAAAACACGAATAGGTATTTCAAGTGATTTGAAAATCTCAACAGTGCAATTTAACATCTTGTCATACCATTCATAAGAATCTTTTGGCTCGCAAATTACAATCATTTCTTGCTTGTTAAACTGATGAACTCTAAAAATTCCTTTCTCATCAATCCCATGCGCACCAATCTCTTTTCTAAAACAAGGTGAAAACCCAGTAATCTTAACAGGTAAATCTTTAGCATTGATAGTTTTATCAATAAACATTCCAATCAAAGGATGTTCTGAAGTTCCAATTAAATATAAATCCTCGCCCTCAATCTTGTACATCATATTTTCCACCTCAGTAAAAGACATTACACCCTCAACAACTTTTTGACGTATCATCAAAGGAGGTTCAACATATTCAAAACCCTGCTTAATCATGTAATCTCTTGCATAATTTATCAAAGCCATATCAAGTAAAGCTAAATCTCCTCTTAAAAAATAAAATCCTTTGCCAGAAGTTTCACGCGCAATTTCAAAATCAGCTACCCCCAGCTTCTCAGCAATCTCTGCATGATGTTTAACTTCAAAATCAAATTCTTTTGGTTTCCCAATAACTTGACGTACAACATTCTCATCAGAATTCTTGCCAATAGGAACAGAAGAATGGATTATATTTGGAATTTGGAACATTATCTCTTTTATTTTAGCTCCATGAACTCTTTCAATCTCTTCTAATTCTTTAATCTCTTCAGGAATATTCTGCGCTTTCTTAATCAAGGAAGCTGCATCTTTCTTCTGTTTCTTTAATTTCGTAATTTCTTCAGTAAGAATATTTCTTTCATGTCTCAAAGAATCAGCTTTTCCTTTTGCATCGCGCCATTCTTTATCTAATCTCAAAACCTCATCAACAAGCTTTAATTTTTCTTGCTTAAACTTTTTAGTGATATTCTCTTTTACAAGTTTAGGATTCTCCCTTATGAGATTAATATCTATCATACCCTAAAAAGCATCTATTCTTTTATAAATCTTACGGTATTTTGTACAATTTTGTAATAACAAGTGCAATATATATGTGTAAAAGCAAACATTTAAATATAGGGTTTTTAGTTATGTAGAAAGAAAAAGGGTCGTGTATAATTTCGGGGGAGAAATTTAATGTCAAAAAAACATGAAACAGAAATATTTGAGGTTTTCTTTAGAAGGAAACCAGCTATGATTTTAGTAGCACTTAGAAAAAACAACAAAAATAGATACGGCTCAATACTTGCAAAAGAAGTTGACTGTACATATTCACATGCTGTAAAAATCTTGCAAGAAATGGAATATGCCAAACTTGTAACATTTGAAAAGCACGGTAGAATAAAAACAATTGCTTTAACAGAAACAGGCAATAAAATCGCAGAGTACATTGAAAGAATCGACGAAGCATTGAAGAATTAGTT
>CAYHUT010000104.1:0-3880 GCA_964359835.1 Candidatus Woesearchaeota archaeon | reverse complement strand
GGTGCCATTTTCATCTTTCTTCCAAAATCCTCTAGAAACTGCTTTGCTTGCATGTATATTCCAAGCCTTAAGGGGTTTAAATATTTAGTGGTTCAAGGAATTATATAATATAAAAGAAGAGAAAAGAAAAGGTTAATTGTTATAATTCTGCTTTACAACATAAGATACCTTCATAATAAGTACCTTTAGTGTAACCAAATCTTTGTTCATTGCTAGTACCTACATAATAAACATCTTGATTACATTTTTCTTCTCTAGAGGTTCCAATAGTTTCGCTACATTTGGATATACCTTGCGGTCTATAATACTGGTCTATGTATTTAATTTTTTTACAAGTTAAATCATCATACACAAAATGATCAGTACAATAGGTAACGGAACTGCAACCGTAATTACCTTGAGAAGCTAAAATTTCTCCACATGCGGTATTTCCATCTTTTCCAGTCCCATACAAATTACTACCATAATAATTTGTAAGATCTTCATAACTAATAAATTTACAGCTACTAAGTATTTGTATATTAGGTAAATTTACTTTAGTCGGTGTTTTTGTAATAGTCGCTTTCCCAAAAATAGCATCTCCAGTAATGCTCACAGTAGAAATTGAAACAGCCACCGCAAGAATAACAGTTAAACCAAGAACTAACCACATATCTTTTGAATTTATATTATCATCTCCTTTGTTTTTTGATTTTAACATTAAAATCTTAAAGAATTCTGTGTCTTTGGATATATATATGTATCGATTTTATTTTTATTAGAATAACTTATATTTTTAGTAAATCTTTCCAAAAAAAACACTCAACCTTTTTGAATCTCAGATCTAATATTCTCATTAATGAACATTGTATTCACATCTCACGCAGAAGATAGAATAAACATAAGAAAAATAACAAAAGAAGAGGTTATTGAAGCAATTTTTTATCCTGAAAAAATAACTAAAAAATATGAGAAATATTACTTTACAAAAAAATTACAAAAAGGAACAATTGAAGTTTGTTGTGAAAGAACCGAAAGGGATATAAAGATTATAACTGTATATTGGGTATAAGCAAAATGGAAATAAAATACGATAAAGAAGCAGATGCTGTTTATATTGAATTAAGAAAGGGAAATTTCTCTAAAAACAAAAAGATTGACGATTTAACAATTTTCGATTTAGATAAAGAGGGCAATCTTTTAGGCATAGAAATTCTTGAAGCAAGTTCTAGAATTCCAAAAGAATCATTGGCAAAAGTCCATGTAAAAAATATATTGGTTGCTTAAACTTGCCGAAGTGCAACGAAGGCTGCCGGAGCGGGTGGGGGAGCGCAGGGCCACTACTTGTGAGCATACCAGAACTTGTAAACTCTTTCAGAAACATCAATTGAATCTAATTTAACAAAACCCAATCTCTCTGCTTGTATAATATCATCTTTTTCTAATTTTTCAACGCCAAATTCGCAAAAACCTTTTATTGTTGAGCCATCAGGCATCATCATTTCAAATTTAGGCAAGTCAGCAACAGGCAAGTAATGCATTATTCCGCCTTTATTTGCAGCTGTTTTATATTTCTCATGTTCAGCAGAATCAAAAACAAATTTATTATTCTTAACAACAAAATTCAAGCAATCCATTAATCTATACATCTTACCCTCTTCCAATCTTTCAATATCAGATTTAGCGATATAAAAATTCCCAGAAGTACTAAAGAATCTTTTTCCACGATCCGGATAATCAGGATGCAAATTCAATTCAACATCAATCTCAGGTGCATTTAAAATATCAACCTGAACAGGTTTTTCAATTAAGAAATATCTATTTACAATAGGGTCAAGCATTTTCTTGTTAATTGCATATAAAACATCAATAGGAACCTCAATATCATTCTGGTTTAATCCTATACTCAATATAAATTCACGAATTGATTCTGGTGAAAACCCGCGTCTTCGTAATGATTGTACGCTCCAAGTGCGAGGATCATCCCAACCAATAAATTCTCCAGATTTAACCTCAGCTTGTGCCTTTGACTTTGAAAGTTTTACACCTTCCACACCTTTAATCCTAATTAAACCTGCATGTAATAATTCAGGAGCTTTCCAATTAAAAATCTTCCATATAAATTTCTCCATCTCGCTTTCAATCATTAAATCTTTTCCGCGAATAACATGCGTAATTCCAAGAAGATGGTCATCAATTGCCCAAGAAAATTCAAGCATAGGCCATATTGTATATTTAGTACCTACACGTGGATGTTCGCGGTTAGAAATTCTAAATAATACTCTATCCCTGAAAGCAGGATCCTTATATTTCATATCTGTTTTTAATCTTAAAACAGCATCACCTTCTTTCATAGTAAACATTTTTTGCCAATCCTCGAGAACTTTGAAAATCTCTTGATTTCTATGGGTACACTCAACACCATTGGCTCTATTTGCTCGTAAAATTTCAGTATTGCAGGTGCAAACATAAGCCATTCCTTTCTTGATTAATTCCTCAGCATACTGATAATAAATTTCAAGCCTGTCTGATTTGTAAACAATAGGTTCTTCAAAATTAACCTTTAACCATTTGAAAGCCTCGGGTATTAAATCATAAGCTTCTTTCATGATTTGTTTTTCTTGTGAACCAACAGTATCATCTATGACTAAAAAAGTTTTTCCATTATATCTCTCAGCATAAAGCGCATTCAAAAGATAAGTTTTAGTATTTCCAATATGCAAAGCTCCAGAAGGAAATGGTGCTAATCTCAAAACTACCTTCCCGTTAATTGCATTTGGTAATGGCTTCAACTCATGTTTTTCCTCTTTAGGTTTTTCTTCAAGTAATTCAGGCGCAATCTCCTGTAATTTAATCAATTGCTCATCTAATGACATTTTATTTACTTCAGAAACAATAACAGAAATCTCTTTTGATAATTCTTTAATTCTATTTTTATATTCTGGTTTCTCCTGAACAATTCTGCCCACCAAGGCACCAGCATTTGCTTCACCTTCGTACTTAATAGCATTCTGCAGGGCATATTTTAAAATAATCTCTTTCATTATCTTATTTAAACAGAAAACTTCTTTAAAAGTCTTTGCCTGTAAGCACAATAACCTTTATTAAGCCTTTATTTACTAGAAAGTAGTATGAATTTCAAACATTTAACAGCAATACTTACAGGCATCTCATTTATGTGTAGCTGCGCTAATTATAATCCCCAAGTTGTGCCATATCAATACAGTGATTGGGGTCGACATAAAAACAAAGAAGTAGAAATGTTTTATGATATCAAGGCGCGTCTTGCTGCTAAGGCGGGATTAGAAATAGAGGAAGATTTAATGGATATAATAAAAGAAGGAAGAGAATTAAGAGAGTTATCTAAAGATAAATTAAAAGAACCTTGCTTAAAAGAAAGAATTCAAAAATACATGAATGAACCCTCTTTCAACAAACTATTATTAGAAGATCCAGAAATTGTCGAGTATATCAGCAACTCTTGTGTATTTAATTACTGGGATAAGTCACTGAAATAAAATGGAATTAGAAAATATAATTAAAATATGAAAACAAAACAAAAAATAGCTTTAGCATTATCTATTTCAGCTTTAACAAGCTGTAATTATGAAGATTTTCAAACAAATTTTACCAAGGATAGTTTTAGATGCTTTCGTTATAATCCTCCTAAGCAATATGGTGAAAAATCAAAACTTGTTGAAAGGTGCATGGGCATTATAGGAGATAAAGAAATATTATTGCAAAAACAACTTGAATATCTTGCAGTAGATAACAAAGAATATTTATTTGATAAAGAGACTATAACTGTAGACAAAGAATTATTATTGATTGATTTTATTTTGGCAAAAGACCAGCTTCTAAATTGCAATAAACTAAAAAAACCTTATTTTTGTTTTCCTGC
>CAYHUT010000103.1:2055-3881 GCA_964359835.1 Candidatus Woesearchaeota archaeon | reverse complement strand
CTTGCACTGAATTTTCTACATGTGCTTATTCAGTTAGAACAAGGACTTGCAAGGATGGCAATGAATGTGATGTTTTAACTGGAAAACCTGTTGAAACACAGAAATGCGCTGTTGTTGATGGTGCTGAAAATGAACAACAAACTGCGGAAGCAAATCAGGAACAAACAGCAAGTCCATTAACAAGGTTAAAAGAATCTGAAAGTTCTGGCGGTGGAGCGGGATTAATTATTCTGATTGTTGTAATTGTTTTGGCATTATTGGGCGTCGGTGGAGCTGTTTATTATTTTAAATTTTACAAGAAAAAAGATGAAGGGGAAGCTGGAGATTATAGCAATATAAAAAAAGAAGAAACTAATGGGGAGAAGAAAGAGGAAGTTAAAAAAGATGAAGCTGTTGTCGGTGGTGTTACTGGCGAATCAACTTTGTATAAAAATGTTGAGAATAAAACTACTGAAGTAAAAGCTGTTGTACAACCTGCTTCTAATGTTGATGAGATTTACAAATATTTTGCACAGGCAGCTGATTTGACGAAAGCTAAAGAGGAATTATTAACTGCTGGCTGGGACAAGAAAGATGTTCAACGCGCATTTGATGTTACGAGCCTGAGAAAGTATGTTGCTGATAAAGTTAAGGCTGGATTTGACAAAGAGAAACTTAAAGAGAGCTTGAAATCAAAAGGCTGGAAGCAAGATATTATTGATGATGTGTTTAAGATTTAAATTCTAAAAATTCTTTTGGAGTTACTATTTTTATACTTTTAAATTCTTTAAGTGTGAGTAAATGTTTATCCTGGCTTATTATAAAATTTGCTTTACCTGCTACTGCACAATCAAGAAATTTATTGTCATCCGAATCATCTTTAATTATTTTATACTTTTCCTTTGGCTCGATAATCTCTGAATTTGCAATTACTCTTTGCACTATTTTTGAAATAATTAGATTATGATTTTCAACTTTTTCCATAATTTCTTCACTTTTTATAACTCTTTCATACTCTTTTAATATCTCTTCAGATAGAATTAGAATCAACATTTTTTTATCAATAATATCAAATATCTTAGAAGAAGAACCTGCCCAAAATGTGCCTGAAACTATAACATTAGTATCTAGTACTACTTTATTCATTTTTAAGATTTTTTCTTATTTTATGGATTAAGTCATTTACGTCTTCTTCCCTGATTTTCTTTTTTGCTTCTTTTAAAGGCTTGGTTATTTCTGCAAAAGTTTGCATTGTAACTTTCTTGACTAATAAAGAATCATTTTCCCATACAAATAAAATTTTATTTCCCTCTTTTAATCCCATTTGTTCCCTTATATCATTTGGGATGCAAATTTGCCCCCTTGAACTTACTGTTCCCATTTCTATAATTTCAGTTGCCATCTTTCCCTCCAAATCTTATTAATAAGATAGATAAGACTAATCTTATATTTAAAGCTTTCTAATTCTATCTTAGATAGATTATATAACTGAATAGTTAAAGAGAATTAAAATTATAAATAAAAAATTATTGTTGAGCTAGACTTTGCAATGTTGCTTCTGCTGCTGCTTGCTCTTCAGGCGTTAAATCATGTGCAAGACCGTTTAATGCATCTTGTGAAGCTGCTTTTTCTTCAGGCGTTAAATCCTGAGCTAAACTATCTAGAGTTTGTTGTGCATCTTGACTTCCTGTTGGAACAACTGGTCCTTCAGATGTTATTGTTCTTTTATTAAAAATTACAAAAGCTGTTATTGCCAATGCAATTATGACAACTGCCACAATAATCATTATTATTAATTTTTTATGAGAAGGATGGTCAATTGTTGGTAATTGTTGAATTGATTCTTG
>CAYHUT010000103.1:0-2045 GCA_964359835.1 Candidatus Woesearchaeota archaeon | reverse complement strand
CGCTCTTTTGTTCATTATATATCACCTCTACCCGTATTATTAATTATATAGGTTGTATTTAAATGTTTTTTATTATTGGTTTTATGTTGAAATTGTTTTTAGATAGTAATTTTCTATTTTTATCTTAGAAAGGTTTATATACATCCTTTTTCATGAAAGATATTAGTTATTATTAAAAAGAGAGGTTGACAAAAATGAATTTCAAAAAAGCTTTTAAAATTTCTATTATATTCGGGTTAATGTTAATAATGGTTATGAGTGTTAGTGTATTTGGTTTATTTGAGGCTATTAAATGTACTAAGACAACAGATTGCGCTTATGGTCAGGCTTGTATTGCCTCTTATTGTAAATCTGCTGCAGCTTTGAGTTGTGGTGCTGATTTAGGTTGTGATGTTAATGTAAAAAAAGCAGCTAATCATGAAGCTAAATGTATTAATGGTAAGTGTAGATACCAATATAAAACAACTCCAGGTATTCAACACGCTGGTGGTGAAATTGTTGGCGGAGAAGATATTATGGTTACAACAACCTCAGCAGGAAATTCCGGTACTTTAGGTAGTTTATTAGGCACATTATTTGCTAATATGAATAGCGGTGTTAGTAATGCTATTACTTCATTAGGTGATGCTAGCAAGAAATCTAAAAAACTTATTTTTGGGGCGGCATCAATGGGATTACCTTCCAATGCGGTATCTAATGCTCAAAGTAAAGTAAATGATGGATTATCTCTTGATGAATCATCAAGTGTTTATTTAAAAAATGCTTATGTTGAAAGAGCAGCATATTCTTCTAAATCTACAACTTCTTCTTATGCTAATTTAGCAACTGCAGCTTACACTGCTGGTCCTGCTTGTACTTTAATTGCAATGAAAGAAGGCGCTAATACCTTGTATGGTGTTGATGCTACTGAATGTACCGGGGCTTATGCAGGTATGGAAAGAGTTGGTATTGTTTTACCGGATACTACTCAAATAAGAATGCCCGGACAAAATCTTAAAACTGAAAGTATAGGGATGGTTTATTGTTGTGTTGGAAAACCCCAAACAAAACCTGTATTGACTGCTGTTGGAAGAGTAACTAATAATTGGAATTTATATTTTAGAGTAAATTATAAAGGATTACCAACTAATTGTGATATAATGATGGCTCCTAATGATAATACTGCCACAACAGGTTTAATACCTAATGTTGCACCTGATCAAAATACACAATGTGCAGGAGCTATACCCAGTGCTACTGAAGTATGTTATTACCTTGCTGATTTAGATTCTGCTAGTAAAATAGATTTAAGGAAGCAAGAAGGCGCTACTTTGTTTAGTGAGGCACATAGCGGCAGTAGACCTTATGTACAATGTAGGAATAGTCTGCCTGGTGTATCTAATTTATTGAGAGCTCCTGAATAAAATCTCTCTTTTTCTTTTAATTTTTCTTTTTAATTAGTTAGTTTTATATACTTTTCTTTATATTTAGTTTGTTAAGGGGAGGTAGGAGTTAAAGTGTTTAATAAACTTGAAAATATAGTATTTGGTTTAATTTTAGTAGGCAGTGCAGCTTGCGGAGAAGATTATTCTATTTTAAATGTTGAGAAGAATCCAACTACTAAACCAGAAATAACTTATGTGGGCAGTATCACCTCTCCTGGAGACAAAATAAATAATATTTACATTAAAACAAGAAAACATGCAGAAATAACTATTGGTTGTAATGTAAGCGTGACTAATACTTTCACCAATAATATTGTCCCTTATGCCCCTTCTCAAGACAGGTGTAATGGTAAGGCAAGACCTTCAGCAGATGAATTATGTGAAATCTTGGATGTAAGTAGTTTGCGTGATGGTTTAGAAGATTATACTGTTAAAGTTGAATGTTCAAATGAATATGGCACAACTACTTGTGAGACTGGGCAGTCCTGCAAATAATTTCTTTTATTTTTTATTTTTTAATTATATAGATACAAGAATGTAAATTTATCAGTTAAAAACTCAATTGAATTATAGAGAACTTTGAATAACCCTTAATTTTTTAATAAAAAACATATTTCCACA
>CAYHUT010000102.1:0-3893 GCA_964359835.1 Candidatus Woesearchaeota archaeon | reverse complement strand
TTTGAGCATACTGCTGATGTGAAGTACGAGGCTTATGGCAAGACATTAGCAGAAGCTTTTGAATCAGCGGCACTTGTTGTTCCAACTGTTATTACTCAGGATAAAATAAGGCCAATTAAAACTAAAAAAATCAAGATAAAGGCAAAAACTAAACGTGCTTTATTATATGATTTCATAGAAGAACTAATTTTTATGATAGACACAAATCATCTTTTATTTTCTGAGGTAAATGTAAAAATTACTGGCGAGGAAGGCGCATATGTTCTTGATGCTGTTTTAAAGGGAGATTTATACAAGAATTATGAATGTCACGGGGATATTAAATCAATGACTTACTCGGACATGGCTATTAAAGAAAAGAAAAATAAAGTAACATTGACAATTGTGCTGGATATTTAAAATGATTAAAAAAGAATTATCAATGTATTTTAATGAGAAAATAGCAAGAGAATTTGCAGTTCATGAGCAGAATGAAAAGAATTTTAGGGTTGCAGCTATTGTTGATAGAATAATTATTTATAATATAAAAGGCTTGCAAAAATCCCTTTATGCTGCTGATTTGGGGGCAGGTGCACACCCCGACAGGTATCAATCATTTTTTAAAGCGCTTTTAATAAATAAAGGCCATATTGACTGGGTTGATACCTCTCCAATAATGCTAAAACTTGCAAAAGAATATATAAGTAAATCAGAACACAAAGAAAGACTTGAAATAATATCTTTTATTAAAGAAGATATTTTGAATTATCTTGATAATCTTCCTGACGCAAAATTAGATGTTGCAATAATGAAATATACATTTGACCATCTAGCAGATATAGAAAAACTTTTTAGATTATTATCTAAGAAATTGAAAAAAAAAGGGGTTTTAGTATCTACTATGACAACACTTTCGCCAGAACTAAAGAGTATTTCAACAAATGCAAGGTTCTTTTATAAAGGAAAAGAATTTCCTGTAAATGAAACACGAACATTAAAAGATGGAGAAGATTTTACAATAAAATTCTTTAAAATTTCAGGAAAACCCGAACTTGGTTATATTGAAGGTGGAGAAACAACAAAATACTATCATTCTCCTGAAA
This sequence comes from Candidatus Woesearchaeota archaeon, assembly GCA_964359835.1. Classification (GTDB taxonomy): domain Archaea; phylum Nanobdellota; class Nanobdellia; order SCGC-AAA011-G17; family GW2011-AR18; genus CAYHUT01. Next base: position 2,811 of record CAYHUT010000102.1, on the reverse strand, counting down.
AAATCAAGGAATTGGCTAATAAATATGGTTTTAAGATATTTTTAGGGGATTGGAAGGATTATTTACCAAAGAAAGAACAAGATAATGAAACAATGAACCAAGATGTTTTAATTTTGGTTAAAAGGCAATCAAACAATTTATAAATTCTTCAGGTTTGCATTTGCGATGTTCAAAAAATTATTGTCATTTGGAATTGGAATTTATATGCTTGCGAGTTCTCAACTAGCTGATGCTCGAGTAAATTACGCTGAACTTCCTGTGCCTAATGTTGGTTATTATAAAGTTGTTAATGTTTCTGGATTTCCAGATGTTGAACTTGCGCCATTTGATAAAGTAGAAAAAAGAAATGACGATGTTATAACAAGAATTCAGAGAACTGAACGTTGGATGAATATTATAAATGCTGTTTCTAAAAAGCATAATGTTCCTGCAGATATATTAAAAGGGCTTATTATGTGGGAAAGTAAAGGAGAACCTTTAATGGGCAACTGGACTCAAGATGGTGGTTTTGGTTTAGTTCATTTCCAGCCAAGTACTGCACAGGTGTATGGCATGCATCCATTTGCCCGCTCAAATAAAATAATTGATGAGAGTCATGCAAGAAAATTAGAAGATATGGTAAGATATTGTGATTATGAATTAAAATGCGTGCAGATGTTTGATGATAGAGCTCATCCGATAAAAAACCTTGATGCAGCTGCAAGATATTTAAGGAACAATTATCAAATAACACATTCTTGGAAAAAAGCAGTTCAATCAATAAATCCCTCTCAGCCAGGATATGCTGCAAAGGTTTTCGAATATATTAGTTATTCAAAAAAATTCAAGAAATTAGCTGAAAAAGATTTCAATGAAAGGAACAAAGGCAAATTCTGGGGAAATAGAGAAGTTGATTATAAGATTTACTTAGTGTATGAATCAATTCAAGATAATAATTATGGTTTGGGGGAATACATCAATAATCACAATCCCTACAACAAGAAAAAGGCTGATTACTTGGCTGAGAAATAAAGGGAATAAAAACCCTTTTAAACTTGTTACTTTTCTAAATTCTAATGAAAATTAAGAAAATATCCGAAGTAGAGTACGAGATTGAGAAAGAAGGGAAAATGAATGTTCCTGTCAGGATATTTGCAAGTGAAGCTATATTAAATAAATTAAAGGAAGATAATTCTTTGCAACAGGGAATTAATGTTGCGTCATTACCAGGAATTCTTGGAAAATCAGTTATGATGCCTGATGCTCATCAGGGTTATGGGTTTTCAATTGGGGGAGTAGCTGCTTTTGATGCTGAGACTGGTTTGATTACGCCTGGTGGAATTGGATTTGATATTAATTGTGGTGTACGTTTATTGACAACTAATTTAACTAAAGAAGAGGTTGAACCAAAAATAAAAGAAATTTTAGAAGCTTTATTTAAACATGTGCCTTCTGGTGTTGGTTCTGAATCAAAATTAAAACTTTCAAAAGAAGAATTAGATGATGTCTTGAATCGCGGTTGTGAATGGACAAAGGAAAAAGGTTATGCAACTGCTGAAGACTTGGATTTTTGCGAGGAAAATGGCAGAATGAAAGATGCGGATGCTAAAGAAGTTTCAAAAAAAGCAAAACAAAGAGGAACTGAACAGCTTGGAACACTTGGTGCTGGAAATCATTTTTTAGAGATACAGTATGTGGATAATATTTTTGATGAAAAAACTTCTAAAGTATTTGGAATTGAGAAGAAAAACCAGATTTGTGTTATGATTCACTGCGGTTCTAGGGGTTTAGGACATCAAGTTTGCTCGGATTTCTTAAGAGAGATGGAAGATGCTTATCCTGATGTAATTGAAAAACTTCCTGAAAAAGATTTAATTTATGCTCCTGCTAATTCTGAACTGGCAAAAAGATATTACAAAGCAATGTGTGCTTCAGCTAATTTTGCATGGGCAAACAGACAGTTAATTGCCTATCATGTTAGATTAGCATTCAAAGAGATTTTTCCAAATTCAGTTTTAAAACCAGTTTATGATGTTGCGCATAATATTGCAAAGAAGGAAACCCATACAATTGATGGTAAGAAAAGATTAGTTTACCTGCATAGGAAGGGCGCAACAAGGGCTTTTGGTGCTGGAAATGAGGAATTACCTGAGAAATATAAAAAATTTGGGCAACCTGTTTTAATTCCTGGTTCAATGGGAACATCTTCTTATGTTCTTCTTGGAAATAATAAATCAATGGAAGAATCATTTGGTTCAACTGCGCATGGTTCTGGCAGAGTTATGTCAAGGCATGCTGCACTTGCATCGTTTAGAGGAGAAGATGTGAAAAAAGATCTTGAAAAAAATCATATTTATATCAAATCAGCTTCATTAAAAGGAATTGCTGAGGAAGCACCGCAGGTTTACAAGAATGTTGATGAAGTTGTTGATGTTTCTGACAAAGCAGGCATTGCTAGCACTGTTGTAAGGCTAAAACCGCTTGGCGTTATTAAAGGTTAGTTTTTTATAGTTCTTTTTGCACCTATTTTTATGGAAAAAAGGGCTGATAAACTGAAAAAGTTTTGTGATAATATTCTTTCAATGAATAATAAGGAAAGCGAACTAATAAGAAATATTAATAATAGTCTTGTAAATATTGCAAATCATAAAGATACTATTCAAAAACAACTCATACCTTTATCTCGAAGTTTAAGAACAAATAATAATTTAGATACTTCTTTAAAAATAAATGATGTAATTGTTAGTATAAACACATTAATTCAATCTAATTCTTCTAAGATTATCAATTTGAAAAATGAATTTATTGAAATAAATAGAAGAAATATTGTAT
>CAYHUT010000101.1:0-3916 GCA_964359835.1 Candidatus Woesearchaeota archaeon | reverse complement strand
TATTTCTTAACACCTCTTTGAAACATTATAATTAAGAAAATATATATATATATATAAAGCTTTTCATTTTTTGGGCTCATATGAAACCATCCCCTTCCACCAAAGATATTTATTCTCGCTAAATTGCCTTTTAGCGTAGAATGCCAAATTCTTCGAAGGTGACACTCTTCTTACTCGACAAACTTTGTTTTATAGACGAAACTTGGATAAGAGTAAACCATAGGGTTTCATATGAGCCCATTTTTTGGAAAATTTTAAATAGACTTATAAACCCTTCAAATTACCAAAAACATGCAAAATTAAATATTTTGGATGTGCCAAAAATTGTTTTACAATTTTTCAGCATAATCTTACGGCTCTAAACAAGCCAATTGTTCCGCAAGGAACCAAATAAAAGGTATCAAATATGGTAGAAATACAAGAAGCAAATACAGAAAAATCAATTATAAAGATTGCAGAATCATTAAAACCTTTAATGATAGCGCCAGAATGGTCTATTTATGTAAAAACAGGCCCGAGCAAAGAACGTCCGCCAGTTGAACTAGATTGGTGGTACATGAGAGCAGCTTCAATTCTTAGAATGGTTGCAATTAAAGGCCCTATTGGCGTTTCAAAATTAAGAATAAAATATGGCAGCAATAAAAATCGCGGTCACAAACCAAATGCTTTTATGAAAAGCTCTGGAAAAATAATCAGAGTAATTTTACAACAGCTTGAAACAGCTGGTTTAATAAAATACAATAAAGAAGGAGTTCACAAAGGCCGTGTAATCACACCTAAAGGACTTTCATTTTTATCAAAGAACTCAGTAAAGGAATAAACACCATGTCAAGATATATTCACAAAGCAAAAAAATTAAGATTGGCAAAAGCCGGAAGGCAAACCAAGTGGGCTCCTGTCTGGATAATTCCAAAAATAAACAAGGGTCTTAAAAAAGAGCATCCTGCTAAATATACAAGAGTCAAAAGAAGTTGGAGAAAAACCAAATTAAATAAGTAACAATGGCTGATGAAAAACAATTCATTCTCAATGTAAGGAAAGATATTCTAAAGAAACCTATATACAAAAGGGCAAAGAAAGCAATATCCTCAATTAGAGAACAAACGGGAAAAGCAATGCATGTAAAACCCGAGAATGTTAAAATCTGCAAAGAATTAAATGAAATGGTAAGATCGCAGGGAAAACATAACCCTCCAACAAAATACAAGCTTCACGCTACTTTAATAGATGGTTTCGCAATAGTTGAATTACAGGGAGTTACATTCCCAGAAAAAAAAGAGAAAAAAGCGCCAGATGCGAAAGGATTAAAAGAAAAAATCCAGGAAAAACTTGCGGGCAAAGAAGCACAATCAAAAGAAACTCAAAAAGATAAAGAGTTAGCAAAGGAACAGCTTGCCATGGAAAAGAAAGAGCATCATCACGAACATCCAGGCGCTCCAGACCACTATAAAACAGAAGAAGATGCCAAGAAAGATAAAATAAAAGGCACTGTAGTCTGGGACGGAAAAAAAGATATCGGTGAAAAGTAATTATAATCATGAATCTTCTTCCATTCGAACAATATTCTAGAAAAATATTAACAAAGAAGGAATCAGAAACATCTGAAAATTACGGCAAAGCTCCAGAAAAAAGAACAATAAAAGAACTTCTAGACTCCTCAGTAATTTGTGTCAATAAACCATCTGGCCCAACCTCACATCAAACAGCAGATTACGTTAAGAGAATTTTAGAAGCTGAAAAAGCTGGTCATGGTGGCACTTTAGATCCAAATGTTACAGGCGTTTTATCAATCGCAATCAATAAAGCAACAAAAGTCCTGCAAACACTTTTAACAGGTGGAAAAGAATATATCTGTTTAATGCACATCCATAAACCTTTAACAGAACAACAAATCCGCGAAGGCATGGGAGATTTCATTGGTAAAATAACTCAATTACCACCAATAAGGTCAGCTGTTAAAAGAGAAAAAAGAGAAAGGGAAATTTATTACATTGAAATTCTTGAAATAAAAGACCAAGATGTTTTATTTAGAGTTGGTTGCCAAGCTGGAACATACATAAGAAGATTATGCGATGATTTCGGAAGAAAATTAAATACAGGCGCGCACATGCAGGAATTAATAAGAACAAAAGCTGGCCCTTTTAATTTTAAAAAATCCCACACTCTTCAAGAACTAAAAGATGCATATGAATTTTACAAAGCTGGAAACGAAGAACAACTGAAAAAAATATTATTATCTGTTGAATTCGGTTCATCGCATTTATTAAAAATCTGGATATTTGACAATGCAGTTGATACTCTTTGTCATGGGATAGATTTATCAATCCCCGGAATCTCAAAACTAAATTCAGAAATTATTCCAGGAAATTTAATAGCAATTATGACTCTAAAAAATGAATTAATTGCTTTAGGCGAAGCGAAACTAACCGCTGACCAAATCATGAAGCAACAAAAAGGAATAGCTGTCAAAATAAAAAAAGTTTTCATGGAGCCAAATACATATCCTAAATATGTTAAGAAATAGTTATCCTAAGTTCATTAAAAAAATAAATTAAAAAACTTTAATAGTATTCAACATCATACTTAACAATAAAAACTTCTTTAGAACCAGTAATCTCAACAAATTTTTTAATATTATTCAAAACATCTTCAACCAAAACTTTAGCCTCCATCTTGATATCATACTCAAAACCAATAAAATCAGGCTTCTCAAAACTTGCTAGTTTATTTAAATGCAAATAAAATTTAATTGCTTCAGATAATTGAAAATTAGCTCCGGATTTTATAAAATAATCTTTTTTAACAAGAGTATTGATTGACTCGTAAACCTCTGAAAATTGCAAGCCTGAATTATTAAAAAGCTCAGCAGCAGTAAATTCCAATTTACAGTCAAATGATTTTTTAAGCAATTTATTCTCACTCTCGGAAATTTTTTCTAATTTTGCAATTGGTTTTCCAGTTCCGCGTTCAATGTCGGTTACAACCTGCCCATTATTCAAATTGCATAAAATATTAAACTGATTTCCTTTTTCCTTGCAGAAAACATACAGACAAGGCACAATCATTGTTTTAATTGTTTTAATTTTTTTATTAGTCAAACCTTCAATATCTTTTTTAGAAATTTTTGGCCTAATGATATTCAAAACCTGTTTTCCAGCTTTATTATCCTGCATAAATCCTGACAAATCACTTTTACTTTCAGTTGTGATATTCGCAAAACTTTCAACAATATCAACAGCCTCACCACCATGTTTAGTGCGCCTAGGGCGGATATTTACAAATAATGGGGTATCAACAACACCAACAACCATCGCTGTTCCAATTCTTAAATTCTGAATCTCATTCTCAGTCTCTGAAGTTATTCCCTCAACTGAACTTGTAATTGCACGCAAATCATTAGGATTGGTAAGCTTCAGAATAAATTGAGTATTGCATTGTGAAATCATTGTTTTATCAACACGAGCAGGTCTTTGTGAAATAACCGCAACCCCAAGACCAAATTTACGACCTTCCGCAATAACTTGTCTTAATATCGAAGAACTTTTTGCCTCTCCAAAATTTCTCTCAGGCGAATAATTATGCGCTTCTTCAAGAACAAGCAAAAATGGGGGTATCTCTGAATTCTTACGCGCTGTAAATAAATCAGAAACAATCTTATAAACAATTATCTCCTGTAATTCAGTTGGTACTCCTCGTAAATTTAATATTGAACATTTAGCAGCTTGCACTAAATCAGAAACAGTTGTAGGATTATCAGAAAATATATTCAGTTTCTTCAAATAATCAACAATATTTATCAAAGTCCATTTTGCATTATTCTCCTCTAACTGCAAACTCATTATTAAATTATCAAAGTCAGTTGTATTAGAAACATCCTTCAAAGCAGAATATAATAAACCCATCTGTGAACCTGATA